>CABURG010000017.1 GCA_902493835.1 uncultured Collinsella sp.
CGGTCGAGGTGTTTTTGGGCTTTAACACGGCACCGCTCCCCGATGCTATCGAGACGCTGCTCTACCGCGTTGACCATGCCGAGAATCCGAGCGGTATCGAGCGCTATGCCGCCGCCCTTATGAGCGAAATTGACTTGCCCCGCCTGCGCACCATCGCTGCCAAGTCCGAGATGAGCCTGGCTCGCATTGATCGCTCAAAGATTTTCTATCTCAATTTTGATCGTAGCCTGTTGGACCAGGACGAGATTGACATGCTGCTTGCCATCGAGTGCCGTCTCAACCGCCTCTCCGGCATCCTTGAGCGCATCGGGGCCAGATTGGTCCCTGCGGCATCCTCGCCGAGCCTTGAGGGCTGCGCGCTCTTTGATGCGTGGCATATCGCCAAGACGACCAACGATGTTCCCCGACTGCTCGATACGGCTTCGAGCGATAACCCGTGGGGCAAGCCGGGTACGGTGGCTTGCCAGCCGGGCGGCGAGTGGGACGTGCGCACCCGTTTTGCGCGAATCGTTGAGGCGCTCAACGTGGTCACGCGGCTCGACTATACCTATCGGGCAAACGTTGCCGAGGGGATTATGCTCGTTCGGTTTGGGCAGTCTGTCGTTGATGCCATGCCGCAACGTGAATACGACGCTCAGGATGACGCCTGGCGCGAGCTGGACGAGGACACGCGCGCGATCTGGGCCGCGGAGCACGATGCGCGCGTGGCACTCACGCTTGCGGCAGCGTGTTTTGCCGCGGGCACCTGCATCACGCGCTGCTATGTGCAGATTGCTGCTCCCGACAGTGAGCAGGGCGAGCGCGTTGTCGCAACGTATTTCTTTGGGCGCGCGGCCTATCTGGCCGATTGCGTGCCTGTCGCCAAGGATCTTGAGAGCATGGACATGGACGATATGCCGTGCAAGCGTGTACTTGAGGCGTATGAGTCAACTGCTCCGGAGACGATTGAACCTGCGGAGGTTCATGCTCGTCCGCGTGATGACCATCGCACGCTTCCGCCGGCGCTGCGCGATTTGCTGCTTGCCGATACGGCTGACGAGTTGGAGGTCATGGAAGAGGACGACGACCCATACGTGGCCCGTGTTGTTGAATTGCGCGAGCAGGCAAAAGTCGACCGTACAGGTGCTTTTGAAGGCTTTTCCCGTCTTGTTGAGGAGTTGGAGGCTAAGTGCGCCGTTGCCGAGCTTTTGGCGACAGGTCCGGTTCAAACGCAGTTTTGCGATAACCAGCTGGTGCGCATGGTGCTACCGGTGTTGGAAGAAGACCGCTCTGTGCGAATCCTTCGTGCGCCCGATGCGCTGTACTTTGCCCAGCACGAGATCTGCAGCTTTTACGTCGAGCAAGAGGACTTTGAACGAGCGCTGCCCGAGGTGCGCCATCTTTACGATCTGGCGCGCTCGTCCATGCAATCGCACTTTGCGCTCATCAACGTTCTTGCGCGTCTGGAGCGCTTTGACGAGATTATCGAGGTGGCGCGCCACGGCCTACGTATTGCCAGCGATCGCTCTGCAATCGGCTACCTGTTCTATCGCCTGGCGTTTGCCTATTGGAATTGCGATCAGCTCGACCTTGCGCTGGCTTGTTACCGTCTGGTGCCACGTGGCGAGGAGTCGGGCAGCAGCGCGCTGGAAGAAATGCAGGGCCTTATGAACGAGATGGGCGTCAGCGAGCCTCCGACGTTCGAGGAAGCGGTCGAGACCATTCGCAAGGCTGGACTCGAGCTGCCGCCAGTGTCCGCCGTGACGAATCAGCTGGCAGATGCCGCTGTTCAACTGGTCGACAACGGCTTCTTTTTCCTGGCACGCGGTTGCATCTTCCAAATGTGGCGCACCATGGGCAACGACGAGCTCGGCTCCCTCAACCGCTCGCTGGGGTAGGCGAAGCTTCCAATGAGGAAAGGATGCTAGGCAATTAGAAAATTTCCTCTTGCCCATCTTAGGCTGTTTGGTTACTATAGAACGGCTGTTACGGAGAGCTGACCGAGAGGCCGAAGGTGCTCGCCTGCTAAGCGAGTATGCCCCAAAAGGGCATCTGGGGTTCGAATCCCCAGCTCTCCGCCAGTACGAATTTGAAGAAGGGTCCCATTTGGGGCCCTTTTTTGTGCGGAGAAAGGAGGCTGGGGATTCGAACCCTCAAAATTGAGGCGCCCCGTTGGACGCCTCATTTGGTTCGATGTGATATCGCTCCGGCCCTACGCCTTGGGCGCCTTGGCTACGGTCTCGCTTTCTGCCGTGAGTGGACGGTTGTCGATGCGGCGGCCCAGGCGGTCGAGCTTCACAAGGAGCCACTCAATGGGATTCGGCCCTGCGCCTTCCTCGTCGGCAACCAGGTCCATGACGGCGATCTTGGTGCCGTCCTGCTTGAGTGTAACGCTGCCCACCTTGTCGCCCACATGCACCGTGCCCGAAAGATCGTCGTAGCTAACCTTTTCGGTCACCTCGCCGGCAAGAGAAAACACGGTCGCTTGCGCCGTGGGATCGGCGAGCGTGGCGTCGATTGTCTTATCCGTCCAGTCGGTTTGACTAATGCGCGCCATAAGCGGGTTGCCGTTGGCGGTCTTTTCTTGCGTGTTGGCGATTGCGACCGTCACCTTGTGACCGTAGTACCAGTTGGCAAGGGTGGCGGTATCGGTAAAGCGCTGATCGGTGGTGGTGGAGTTCAAAATAACGGTGTAGATCTCGTCGCCGTCGCGGTTGTAGGCGCTCGTAAAGCAATAGCCCGCGTCGTCGGTGGTGCCGGTCTTGCCGCCGATGTTGCCATCTTGGCCCAGCAAATAGTTATGCGTGTCCATGGAATGCGAATGGTCGGTGCCGTCGGCGCCCGTGACCTCGATCCAGGAATCCTCGCTCGCTACGACCTCGCGGATCGTGTCGTTTTTCATGGCCTCCTGCATCATCAGCGCTACGTCGTGTGCGGTTGAGTGCATATTGCCAGCCCACTCATCAAAGTCCAGACCATGCGGGTTTTCAAAAAGCGTACCGGTACAGCCGAGCTTCTTAGCGCGCTCGTTCATGGCCTTCACAAATGTGGCCTCGGCGTCTTTGGTCTTGGGGTCGATCTTCTTGCCCACATATTCGGCGAGCACGATGGCGGCGTCGTTGCCCGAGGGAATCATCAGACCGCGTAGTGCCTGCTCCACGGTAAGCTCGTCGCCTTCGAGCAAGCCGGCGGTCGAATTACCCACGGTGGCTGCGGCGTTGCTCACCGTGACCTTCTCGTCCATCTTGCAATTCTCGACGGTTAGGATTGCGGTCATGACCTTGGTGATCGAGGCAATTTTGACCTGCTCATCGGCGCCGCGCCCATAGTAGACGGTACCGTCTTTGCCCATGACGAGGGCATTGGTCGCATCGATATCGGGCAGGTTTTCGGCCGTGATGCCGCGCGCATCGGCGGTTTTGCCGCAAACATTGTCGGTCGTGAGCACTTGGGCGCCGGCGACGGTGGGCGCGCCAGCGGCAAGGGCGATAGCGCAGACAAAGCCGGCGGCAAGCTGGGCTGAGCGCTTTGCAAAAGAGGTGAGGGACTTCACAGATTTCGCTTTCGACGGGATGGTCTCTTCTGAAACTAGAGTATATCGTTTGCCGGCGTCGGCGATCATCGCGTGCGTGCGTGGCCCACATCCGCGTTCGAACGGGCACAAGGGTGCTTAAGACCGACTTAATCACCCACGCTTGTTGTGTGTGGCGTGCGTCGCCTCAGGCATAATGGAGCGCGAGAGGAGCACGCATGAACGAGCGCATACTGGTAGTTGATGACGAAAAGGCCATCGCCGACTTGGTTGGCATCTACCTTACAAAAGAGGGCTTTGATGTCCAGATTGCCTATAGCGGGGCCGATGCTGCCAAGGCGATTTTGGAGCAGGAGTTCGATTTGGCGCTGCTAGATGTCATGCTGCCCGATATCGATGGGTTTGAGCTGCTGCGTACGATCCGTTCCAGCCATACCTATCCCGTGATCATGCTGACGGCGCGCGATGCCCAGCAAGACAAGATCGGGGGCCTTTCGCTTGGCGCGGACGATTACGTGGTTAAGCCGTTCCGTCCGCTGGAGCTCATCGCGCGCGTGCACGCTCAGCTTCGCCGCTACACCAGCTACGGTAGCCGTGCACAGGCGGCCGAGTCGCCGACCATTCAGCTCGACGGCTTGGAGATCAACCGCGACGCTCGTTCCGTGACGGTGGACGGTGCACCGGTACGCCTCACACCCACCGAGTATTCAATCTTGCTGTATCTGGTCGAGCATCGCGGCAGCGTGGTGGCCGTGGAGGACCTGTTCCGCGCGGTGTGGAGCGAGGATTTTATGCCCGGCTCCAACAATACGGTGATGGTGCACATTCGCCACTTGCGCGAAAAAATCGGCGACGACGCACAAAAGCCACGCTTTATCAAAAACGTCTGGGGCGTCGGCTACATCATCGAATAGCGCCTTTGATGGTGGGGAAGTGGATATGACAAAAGACGATAGGCAGGCATTCGAGGTACCCGATCGGCTCTTTGAATACGTGAGGTCGGTCGTCGACAACCGCGCGCTTGCAACGGTGCTGCTCTTTTTGCTGAGCCTGCTGCTGATTGGCATCGACAACATCGCCGGAATCTTGACGGTGCTGCTTGCCGGCTTTTTGCTGATCGATCGATTTGAGATCGTGCGCCGCTGCATGGTGATTGGCGGCGCCGCGTGGGCCATGACGTTGGCGATTGGCGCCATGGCGCTCGGCGGCATCGAAGGGCCGGTGCTGTTCGATGCCGGCTTTGTATTCAACATGCTTGGCTTTGTGCTGGCGCTTGCCGCGTGCGTGCTGTTCTTGTGTGGCCGCGCCCTGTACTACCAGGGCTACGAACAGGGCGAGCAGCATGCCGATTGTGTGCTGGCCGCTCGTATTCAAGATCGCCTGATCGATCACCCCGACACCTGGGACAACATCGACGGCGACTTCTTGGAGGTCGAGGGCGCCCTTAACCGCGTGCGTGACCGTGAGCGCAAGGTGCAACAGGCCTTGCGTGACGAGTCGCATCGCAAGGACGATCTGGTCACGTACTTGGCACATGACCTACGCACCCCGCTTGCCAGTGTGGTGGGCTATCTTTCGCTGCTGCAAGAGGCTCCTGAGCTGCCGGTTGAGCAACGTGCGCACTTTACGGGCGTGGCTCTCGACAAGGCGCACCGGCTCGATGCACTCATCGAAGAGTTCTTCGATATCACACGCTTTGACTTCCACGATATCGTGCTCACGCGCGGCTATGTTGATCTGGGGTTGCTGCTGGCTCAGGTGGCTGACGAGTTCTATCCCATCCTCAACGAGCAGCATAAGGAAGCCCAAGTTGATATCCACGAGGACCTGACGGTGCTCGTGGATGGCGACAAGATGGCTCGCGTGTTCAACAACATCATGAAAAACGCCGTCGCCTATAGCTATGAGGGCTCGACTATCACGATTGAGGCCGGGCGCCAAGACGATGGCGGCGTGCGCGTTCGCTTTATCAATCAGGGCGATCCTATCCCTGCGGCTAAGCTCAAGGTGATCTTTGAGAAGTTCTATCGCCTGGATGCGGCGCGTGCGACCAATCGCGGTGGTGCCGGTCTGGGCCTTGCTATTGCCAAGGAGATCATCGCGGCACACGGCGGTACCGTTGCATGTGAATCGACGCCCGAACACACGATATTCACCATCGAGCTGCCCGCCGCATAGCCAGCGTGCCCTTACAAACACTTGACAATGCGCTCACGTGCATATGAGCCGCGATTTCTACTATCGATACTGCTGAATTGATATCGATGTGGAGGTATGCGGTATGACGGCTGCTGCGGCTGTGGAGCCCACGGAGCTTGAAGAACTCATGGAAGCGCAGGCCGAGGCCGCGCACGAGCGCGAGGTTGGGGATGCGACTCGCCCCACGGCAGAGGATCTTGCCGCCTCGCCGACGCGCATCGACGTCGAGGGCCTCGACCTGTTCTATGGCGACCATCATGCGCTCAAGGACGTGAATATCAAGATCCGCGACAAGCAGATCACCTCATTTATCGGGCCTTCGGGCTGCGGAAAGTCCACGTTGCTGCGCTGCTTTAACCGCATGAACGACGGCATCAAGGATTGCCGTATCGAGGGCAAGATTGCGCTCGATGGTCAAGATATCCTGGGCGATTACGACATCTGCCGTTTGCGCCAGCGCGTGGGCATGGTGTTCCAGCGCCCCAACCCGTTTCCCATGAGCATCTACGACAACGTCGCCTATGGGCCGCGCGGTATGGGTGTGCGCGACCGCGTCGTGCTCGACGAGCTGGTCGAGGACTCCCTTCGTCGCGCTGCGCTATGGGATGAGGTCAAGGACAAGCTCAAAGAGTCGGGTCTGGGTCTTTCGGGCGGCCAGCAGCAGCGTCTGTGCATCGCCCGCGCGCTGGCCGTGCAGCCCGACATTCTGCTGATGGACGAGCCGACCTCGGCACTCGACCCTGTGTCGACGCTGGTGGTGGAGCAGCTGGCCTGTGAGCTCAAAGAGACCTGCACGCTCGTGGTCGTTACGCACAATATGCAGCAGGCGGCGCGCATCTCCGACTCGGTCGCGTTCTTTTTGCTGGGCGAGCTGGTGGAGCATGCGCCCACTGCCCAGCTCTTCAAAAACCCGATCGATCCGCGCACGGCGGATTATTTGACGGGCCGTTTTGGCTGATACCATCTAGTACAGGCACCTTTAGGGTTAAGATGCGGTCATGTCGGCCGCAAAGGGGTTCAACATGATCTATTACGTCGAGGACGATGACAACATCAGGGATTTGACGGTCTATGCGCTGCACAAGCAGGGAATCGAGGCCGAGGGCTTTTCGTGCGACGGCGAGTTTAAGGCCGCCGTGGCGCGACGGGTACCCGATGCTGTCCTGCTCGACATCATGCTGCCCGATACCGATGGTTTGGCGATTATGCGCCGCCTGCGCGCCGACCGCCTGACGGCGACGGTGCCCATCATGATGCTTACCGCCAAGGACACCGAGCTCGACAAGGTGATGGCGCTCGATGGCGGTGCCGACGATTACCTGACTAAACCCTTCTCGCTCATGGAGCTCGCCAGCCGCTGCCGCGCACTGCTGCGTCGCGGCGGCATGGTCAAACAGGCAAGCGATGTGCTCAGCGTGGGCGACATTGTGCTCTCGCCCAGCCATCGCGAGGTGACCGTTGCCGGCGAGCCGCTTAAGCTCACCCTGCGCGAGTTCGACCTGCTCGAGTACCTCATGCGCAAGCCCGGCGTGGTCTTTACCCGCGAGTCGTTGCTGCAGAGCGTGTGGGGCTGGGACTTCGACGGCGGTTCGCGCACCGTTGACGTGCACGTGCAGACGCTTCGCCAAAAACTGGGCGAGCATGCCAGCGCCATCGAGACCGTGCGCGGCGTGGGCTACCGCTTGGCCGAGCCTTCTGCCGGTGATGGTGCCGAAGGTGACGACACCGCGGCTACCGCATCGGAGGAGTAACCCGTGGTCTTCGCCCCCCAGGGAAAACATACGCTGTCGCACCGCGTTTTTGTGACGATCTTTGTCTGTGCCATGGCGGTTATCGTGGCGTTTACGGTGCTGGGCGCGTTCTTTGTGCAAAACACCTTGGCGGATGCCACGAGTGCCAACCTGGCGCAGGAAACCGAGCTCATTGCTGCCGCCCTCGACGAGCAGCAGGAGCCCATCCCGTTCTTGCGTAGCCTCGATCGCGAGGACTTGCGCATCACGCTGATTAACAAGGATGGATCGGTTGCCTACGACAACGAGGCGTCGCCTTCCACACTGCCCAACCATGGCGATCGCCCCGAGGTCATCGAGGCCTTTGAGAGTGGTTTGGGTTCCGCGGAGCGCGCAAGCTCTACGCTCGACGAGATTATGCTGTATCGCGCCGTCGCCCTTGATAACGGCCAGGTTGTCCGCTTGGCGCAGGCCCAGCCTGGCGTTGCGGCGATTTTGCTGTCGATGGTGGCGCCGATGCTGCTTATCGCGGCAGCGGGTGCGGTACTCTCGTTTTTTATGGCGCGCCGCGAGTCCCGTGCCATCATCGCGCCGTTGCAAGAGGTGGATTTGGACCACCCACGCCGTAGCTATGAGCACGCCTATGCCGAGATGGTCCCCATGCTTGAGCGTATCGAGTCGCAGCGCCAGGAACTCAAGCGCCAAATGGCGGTGCTAGCGGACAACGATCGTATGCGCCGCGAGTTTACGGCGAATATCACCCATGAGCTCAAGACGCCGCTTACGGCGATTTCGGGCTATGCCGAGCTCATCGCAAACGGCATGGTCGAGGGCGAGGACGACCTGCGCAACTTTGGCGGTCGCATCTATCGTGAGGCGGGCCGTT
This sequence comes from uncultured Collinsella sp., assembly GCA_902493835.1. Taxonomy (GTDB): domain Bacteria; phylum Actinomycetota; class Coriobacteriia; order Coriobacteriales; family Coriobacteriaceae; genus Collinsella. Next base: position 8,327 of record CABURG010000017.1, read on the forward strand.
TGGCAGCGCTTGTCAACGACATCCTTACGCTGTCTAACTTGGACGAGGCCGAGCGTGCAACTGAGGGCGAGGCGGTGCCCATTGGGTCCACGGAGCCTATTGAGCTCTCGCGTGCCATCTACGCGGTTGAGCAGCGTCTTGAACAGGTCGCCCGTCAGGCGAATGTGACGATAAGTCATGAGACCAAGCCTGTGGTCATCGAGGGCGTGTCGCGCTTGATTGACGAGCTCATCTATAATCTGGCAAGCAACGCCATCCGCTACAATCGACCCGGCGGTACGGTTACGCTGCAGTGCGGCACCAACGACGAAGGCCATCCGTTCCTTGCGGTCGCCGACACGGGAATCGGTATCGCGCCTGAAGAACAGGGCAAGGTATTTGAGCGGTTCTATCGCGTGGACAAGAGTAGGTCCAAGGCGCGCGGCGGAACCGGTCTGGGGCTTGCCATTGTCAAGCATGCGGCCCTGTATCATCACGCCACGCTCGATCTGTCGAGCGAGTTGGGCGTGGGAACCACCATTACGGTGACGTTTCCCATACAGCAGGACGAGCCATTCGCATAGCGATACAACATAGGTATTGATGCAGACGCCGCATTTGACTTTCGGGTGCGGCGTTGTTGTGCAATTTTACGATTGCTTCCGACATTTTTACAGGAGAGCCTGTTTCTTATGTATAGAGTTTGGTCTCGGTAAAAAGATGCGATAACATACGGACAGTTTTGTCAATCCGAACTGGGGAAATGAAAGGCAAGCTGCATGACCCTTCTCGAACTGTTCCAGCTGCTGAAGAAGCACCTCAAGCTGGTCATCACCCTTCCGGTGGTCTGCGCGATCGCCATGGGTATCGTGTCCTTCGCCGCGATGGACAACACCTACACCGCGACGACGAGCATGTACATTCTCGCCAAGACCGACGATAGCGGTCAGATGAGCTACAACGATCTCTCGGCGAGCCAGATGCTTTCCAACGATATCGCCACGCTGCTGGATAGCGATAGCGTTAAGAGCGGTGCTGCCAATGAGTTGGGCCTTGCTGACCTGGATGACTACAAGGTGTCTGTTTCCTCCGAGACCACCACGCGTGTCATTACGCTTTCGGTTACCGGCACCGATGCCAAGGAGACGGCTAAGGTCGCAAAGGCCATGGCCAGCTCGGTGAGTACGGTCGCTCAGAACGTCGGCGCTGCCCAGAGCATCAACGTTATCGACGAGGCTAAGACTCCCGAAGTCCCCAGCGGCCCCAAGCGCACGCTGTACGTTGCTGTCGCGTTCCTCGCCGGTATCTTTATCGCAGTTGCCTATGTCGTTTTGGCAGACATGCTCAATACCCGCATCCGCGGTGCCGAAGAGGCAGAAGAGCTCCTGGGCATTCCCGTTGTTGGCCGAATTCCGGCTATGAAAGGTGGTAAATAGGCATGGCTAAGGCAAAGAACACCGATAAGCTCGTTGTACAGAATGCCGCCAAGACCCTTCTGGCCAACATCCGCTTTGCGAGCGTGGACGACCCCATTCGCACCATCACCGTTACCTCCTCGATTCCCAACGAGGGCAAGTCTACGGTTTCCATTAACCTTGCTCAGGCAATCGCCACGAGCGGCAAGTCCGTGCTCCTGGTCGAGGCCGATATGCGCCGCAGGTCCCTTTCCGATATGCTCGGCGTTCGTTCGCGCGGCGGACTCTATGCGGTCCTTTCCGAGCAGATCTCCATTGACCAGGCAATTGTCGAGACGGGTCAGAAGAACTTCTACTTCCTCGATGCCGAGCCGCACATTCCCAATCCTGCTGACATCATCGTCTCTCACCGCTTTGCCAAGCTGGTCAAGGCACTGTCCGCCAAGTTTCAGTACGTCATCTTTGATGCTCCTCCGGTCGGCACCTTCATCGATGCTGCCGAGATCGCAAGTCTGACCGACGGCACGCTGTTCGTGGTGCGCGAGGACTTCACCAAGCGCGAGGAGGCGCTCAACGCTATCGGCCAGCTTAAGAAGTCCGAAAAGGTCAAGCTCATCGGTACCGTTATGAACTACTGCGAGACCGAGACCAGCGAGTACTACTACTCCTACTACACCAAGGACGGTAAGAAGGTGAAGAAGGGCTCCGACGATCAGGGGACTTCCAAAAAGGGCATCTTCACCAACCGAGCAAACGTTTAGTTGATTAAGGCTGACCTATGCGTGACATTCATTGCCATATCTTGCCGGGTGTAGACGACGGCGCCGCCGATCTCGATGAGAGCTTGGCGATGCTCGAGGCTGCCAAGCGGGCCGGTGTAACCAGAATTGTTTGCACTCCTCACTGCCGTGATCCCTATTTTGATTACGACAAGATGTGGGATGCCTTTGAACTGCTTCGGGATAACGCTGACGGTTTTCCGCTCCAGATGGGCTTCGAGGTCAACCATCGAAAGCTCGTTGAGCTTGGTATCGATGCCGCGGAGCACTTGCATTTCGATGGGACCAACGAGTTTCTGCTCGAGCTTTCGACGCATGCCGATGCGTATGCGTTTAGAGAGTACGAGAACACGATTTACGATTTGCAGTGCCGTGGCTACCAGGTGATCATCGCTCATCCTGAGCGCTATCGTGCGGTTCAAAAGGATGTAAGCGTGGCGGAGCGCCTGGTCGATATGGGCTGCAAACTGCAGGCTTCGGCGGACTTTATTGCTGGCGGTCGCTTTGGTCGCGAGAAAAAGCCGGCACAGCGCCTGTTCGATCAGAACCTGTACAGCTTCATCGCGAGCGATGCCCATAACGTGGGTCATTACGACTGCCTGGCGAAGGCTCGTGCGAAGTTTAGCGTGCGCGGAGCTCATTTTCGCTAAAATCGGTCCCTAACGTTCGCATTGAATGAAAGGGCAGCCATGGATATCCAACTTAAGACAGGATGCTTTGATGACGCGGCGTTGGTGCGCCGCGTCGTTTTTATGGACGAGCAGGGCTACGAGAATGAGTTCGACGCTATCGACGAGGATCCGAACTGCATTCATGTGACGCTCTATGTAGACGGCGAGCTTGCCGGTTGCTCGCGCGTGTTTCCCGAAGAGCTTGAGCGCGTGGCTGACGCAGAGGCCCCGGTGTTGCCGGCATGCGACATGGACGAAGGCGTTGCGGCGGGGGAGACCTACATTATGGGGCGCGTCGCCGTGCTGCCGGCTATGCGTCGTCGCGGACTGGCGAGTGCGATCGTCGAGGCCAGTGCTGCGTGTGCACGCAATGCCGGCGCTAAGCTTATTAAGCTGCATGCGCAGGAATACGTGCTGCCGCTCTATGTAAAGGCGGGCTACACGCAAATTGCCCCGGTAGACTACGAAGACGAGGGCCAGCCCCATGTCTGGATGGCCAAGCGCGTAGATGGTAGATAGGGACGTTCCTTTTTTGCCGGCAGTTTGGGACACTCCTTGGCATCCGCCGCACGGTCGTTTCAACATACAGTTTTTCGATTCCGTATGTATATATGCGCGCTAATGGGTTATAAAATCTAAGTCTGAACATAGCAGGTCTGCGATGCGGCTCGGGCGACCGGGCCGTTTTTGCGGACGGGGGTAGCGCGAAAGGACTGCACATGCGTCAATTTAAGACCGAGAGCAAAAAACTGCTCGACCTCATGATCAACTCCATCTACACCAATAAGGAAATCTTCCTGCGCGAGCTTATCTCTAACGCGAGCGACGCTGTCGACAAGCTCAACTTTAAGAGCCTGCAGGACCCGAGCGTCAAGATCGACCAGGGCGACCTGGCCATTCGCGTCTCCTTTGATAAAGACGCCCGCACCATTACCATCTCGGATAACGGCATTGGCATGACCGCCGAGGAGCTCGAGCGCAATCTGGGCACCATCGCCCATTCCGGCTCCGAGGAGTTTAAGACCGAGAACGCCGAGCAGCAGGGCTCCGATGTCGACATCATCGGTCAGTTTGGCGTGGGCTTCTACTCGGCTTTTATGGTCGCCAGCCATGTGAAGGTCGTCAGCCGCGCCTATGGCGAGGATGTCGCCCATGTGTGGGAATCCGACGGTCTTGAGGGCTACACCATCGAGGACGGCGAGCGCGCCGAGCACGGTACCGATGTCATCCTGACGCTGCGCGAGAACGAGAAGCTCGATGCCGACGGCGAGGCCGAGACCTACGATCGCTTCCTGACCGAGTGGGGTCTCAAGAGCCTGATTCAGCAGTACAGCAACTATGTGCGCTACCCGATTCAGATGATGGTGTCCAAGAGCCGCCAGAAACCCAAGCCCGAGGACGCCGGCGACGATTACAAGCCCGAGTACGAGGACTACCAGGAGCTCGAGACCGTCAACTCCATGACACCGATCTGGAAGAAGCGCAGCTCCGATGTCGAGCAGAAGGACTACGACGAGTTCTACAAGTCCACGTTCCACGACTTTGACGATCCTGCGCGCACCATCAGCTTCCACGCCGAGGGCACGCTCGAGTATGACGCCCTGCTGTTTGTGCCGGGACGCGCGCCGTTCGATCTGTACAGCAAGGACTACGAGAAGGGCCTGGCGCTCTACAGCTCCAACGTGCTGATTATGGAGAAGTGCGACGACCTGCTGCCCGACTACTACAACTTTGTCCGCGGCGTCGTGGACTCTGCCGACGTGACGCTCAATATTTCGCGTGAGACGCTGCAGCAGAACCGTCAGCTCAAGGCCATTGCCAAGCGTGTCGAGAAGAAGATCACCGCTGACCTTGAGGATATGCGTGACAACGACCGCGAGGCCTATGAGAAGTTCTTTGAGAACTTTGGTCGCGGTCTTAAGTACGGCATCTACTCGAGCTATGGCATGAAGGCCGATGAGCTCGCCGACCTGTTGCTGTTCTGGTCTGCCAAGGAACAGAAGATGATTACCCTGGCCGAGTATGCCAAGGGCATGCCCGAGGATCAGAAGGCCATCTACTACGCCGCCGGCGACTCGCGCGAGCGCTTGGCCAAGATGCCCGTGGTAAAGGGCGTGCTCGACCGCGGCTATGACGTGCTGCTGCTGACGCAGGATGTGGATGAGTTCACGTTCCAGGCTATGCGTGAGTACGTTGCCGCCGATATGCCCAAGATCTACGAGGACGATGCTGCCCGCGAGGCTGCCGAGAAGGCTGTGGCCGACGGTGCCGAGCCCGAGGTCGAGGATCGTCATCTGGAGCTCAAGAACGTCGCGACCGGTGATCTTGACCTGGCGACCGAGGACGAGAAAAAGGAGGCTGAGGACGCCACCAAGGAAAACGAGGACCTCTTCAGCGCTATGAAGGAGGCGCTCGGTGACAAGGTCGAGAAAGTTGCCGTCTCCGCGCGCCTGACCGATGCCCCCGCTTGCATCACCACCGAGGGCCCACTTTCGCTCGAGATGGAGAAGGTGCTCCAGAAGGGACCCGAGGGCGCGCCCGACGGCATGCCCAAGAGCCAGCGCGTGCTCGAGCTCAACGCCAAGCACCCGGTCTTTTCCAAGCTCGTCGCTGCTCAGAAGGCGGGCGACGCCGACAAGATCAAGCAGTACTCCGGTCTGCTCTATGACCAGGCTTTGCTGGTCGAGGGCATCCTCCCCGAGGACCCCGTTGCCTTCGCGGCGGCTGTTTGCAACTTGATGTAGTTCGGGGATACGGCACCGTAACTAGATTAGAACGAGAGTGGATAATCTCCCACTTTTGGCTCGAATGCGGGCTTGAAGTGGGAGATTTTCCACTCTCATTTTCCTCCGTCCCCAAGGGATCAATTATTTGTCGGGGTTGTGGTTTTGTGACCTGCTGAAATTAAAGATACTGTACAACTGTACGTTAATTTGTCTTCGTAGTATATTGCTACCCGCAAAACTCAACACCATTGTGCTTTGAGACGTTAAAGCGCCTACTACAATGGTTGTCGATAGTACGATTCGATTCAACGACAGGATGGATGGCCCAAGCGTGAGTCTCGGCAGCAAACTATCCAACGCAAAGGTCTCCTTTGCGATCTTTAAGCGCGACATCAAGCGACTGCTTGTGAACCCCGTCGCTCTGGTGGTTACTTTGGGCGTGTGCGTTATTCCCTCGCTGTACGCTTGGTACAACATCGTGGCAAACTGGGATCCGTATGGAAACACCCAGGGCATCAAGATTGCTATCGCCAACAACGACCAGGGAACCCAAAACGACATGGTGGGCGAGCTCAATGCGGGTGACAAGGTTGTCGATCAGCTCAAGGAAAACGATCAGCTGGGCTGGACCTTCGTCGACTCGGCGGCCGACGCCAAGGAGGGCGTCGAGAGCGGTGAGTACTATGCGGCCATCGTAATCCCTAAGAACTTCTCGGATAACCTGGTCTCGATGCTCGACGGCAACTACCATCAGCCCAAGCTTACGTACTACGTCAATGAGAAGAAGAGTGCTATTGCGCCCAAGGTTACCGACACCGGTGCAAGCACCATCGAGGAGCAGATCAACTCGGAATTTGTCTCCACAGTGGGCGAGACCGTTGCCAGCATCGCCAAGGATGCCGGGGTCGATTTAAAGGACAAGGCAACCCAGACTCAGAATTCGTTGGCTGGTTCGGTATCAGAGGCATCCGGTACCTTGGGTGAGGTGCGCGATTCGATTGGCGACATGAATGCCGCCATCGATAAGACGAGTGGCGCTATCGCCTCGGCTGATGCCGCGTTGGCGGGCCTGCAGGGTCAGACGCCCTCTCTAACGCAGGCAATCGCTCAGGGCAATGACCTGCTGGGCGAGGCGCGCGCTACGGCGGACAACTCTGTCGCCTCGCTCTCCAAGGCACTCTCGGAAGGCAGCCTTGCGCTCACCAAGACGTCAGCCTCCGCGAACGCTGCGATTGGCAAGCTGACGGGCGCGGTCACATCTACGACCACCCGCATCGACAACTCGCTTGAGTCTCTCCAAGCGACGATCGACCACAATAAGGCCGTTATCGGGCACTTGGAAATTCTCGTTAATGACACGTCGACAGGTTCCAAGGAAATTGACGCGCGCATTGTATCGACCATCGATTTGCTCCGCGAGCAGAATGAAAAGCTTCAGAGCATCAAGGACGGTCTGTCTGCGCAGTCGAGCGCCATGGCGAATGACGCCGCGGCTGTCTCGGGCGCCAGCGACGCTATCAATAACGCAATCCAGACCGGTGCGACCAACCTTGGCCAGGCCCAGACGGACCTGGGTCAAAACGCGCTGCCGAAGGCCTCGAGCGCGCTTGATTCATTTGCCGCCGTCTCGGGTGATCTGACGGGAATCGTGTCTGGCCTCACGCCTACTATTGCAAGTGCGCGCGGCACGTTGGCGCAGCTTAGCGCTACGCTCGGCCAGGCCAAGACCACGCTGTCCCAGACCGATTCCTCGCTTGCCAAGGTCCAGGACAAGCTTGCAACCGCCGCCAATGACATCGCGGCGCTGCAGACCTCCGAGTCCATGGGCGAGCTGGCCGATCTGATGGGCGTCGATGTCAATGACGTGGCAGATTTCATGGCGTCTCCGGTTGAGTTGACGTCCAAGTCAATCTATCCGGTCAAGAGCTTTGGCTCGGGCATCGCTCCCTTCTACACCAATCTGGCGCTTTGGGTGGGCGGCTATGTGCTCATCGCCATTTACAAGCTCGAGGTCGACCGTGAAGGTGTTGGCAGCTTTACGGCGCGCCAAGGCTACTTTGGCCGCTGGTTGCTCATGGTGATCCTGGGCGCATTGCAGGCCATCATCGTTACGGTGGGTGATCTGGTTATTGGCGTACAGTGCGTCAACCCGTTGCTGTTCGTGCTGGGCGGCATCGCCATCTCGTTTACGTACGTCAACATCATTTACGCGCTGTCCACTACGTTTAAGCACATCGGCAAGGCAATCGGCGTCATTCTGGTTATCGTGCAGATTCCGGGTTCGTCGGGCATGTATCCCATCGAGATGATGCCCGGCTTCTTCCAGTGGCTGCACCCGCTGCTGCCCTTTACCTACGGCATCAATCTGCTGCGCGAGACGGTCGGCGGCATGTACTCGTTCAACTATCTGTTTAACCTGTGCATTCTGGGCGTGTTCTTGATCGTGGCGCTCTTTATCGGTCTGCAGCTGCGTCCGCTGCTGCTCAACCTCAACCTGCTCTTTGATAAACAGCTTTCCACGACCGGTATGATGATCTGCGAGTCCAATGACCTGCCGCGCCAGCGCTACTCGCTGCGCACGGCCATGCGTGTCATGCTCGATTCCGATTCGTACCGTCGCGAACTGCTCGATCATGCAGTCGCCTTTGAACATCGCTACCCGTACTACATCAAGGGCGGTTTTGCCGCTGTAGTCGGCGTGCAGGTCCTGCTCTTTGTCCTGTCGACGGTTCTCGATATCGACAATAACGGCAAGATCATCCTGCTTGTCATTTGGATCATCTCGGTCATTGCCATCTGCGGCTGGCTTATCAATATCGAATATATCCGCGCGAGCCTCAATACCCAGATGCGCATCTCGGCGCTTTCGGATGAGGACCTGCGTCGCGAGATGCGCGAGCACACGGCCGCCATTCCTGCTGCCCGCTACATGTTTGGCCTCAACGCCAGCGAGCGTGGTGCCAAGGGCGGCGATCAGTCCACGGGCCGCTTGCCGCATATAGGCTCGAACCATAAATCTCAGGACAGCGACAGCACAGCCACAAATGATGGAGATGCCACTCCGCTTGGCAAGCACTCCAAAGGAGGTGAGGCATAAATGAAGAACATCCTGCATCTGTTTAAGCGCGATGTCCAAAATGTGTCTCGCTCCGTAATCGGCTTGGTTGTCGTGATGGGCCTCGTTATCGTACCGTGCCTGTACGCGTGGTTTAACATCGCCGGCAGCTGGGACCCGTACGGCAACACCGGCAATCTTAAGATCGCCGTGGTCAACACCGATGAGGGTTACGAGAGCGATCTGATCCCCGTTGAGGTCAACGTGGGTGAAAACGTGACCGCCACCCTGCGCGGTAACGAGAGCTTCGATTGGGTTGTACTCAACAATCGAGAAAAGGCCATCGAGGGCGTCAAATCGGGCGCATACTATGCGGCTGTCGTTATCCCTAAGACGTTTAGTGCCGATATGATGACGCTCTTTTCGACCGACGTGAAGCATGCCGATATCGAGTTCTACGAGAATCAGAAGGCCAACGCCATTGCCCAGATCGTGACCGAGAAAGGGTCGAGTGCCGTCCAGAGCCAAGTCAACGAGACCTTTACCAAGACCATTACGACCATCGGTCTTAAAACCGTGTCCAGCCTGCTCGACTACATGAGCACCGATCAAGTGAGCAACTTTATCGCCAACCTGTCCTCGACGCTCGGCGATTCGGTCCAGGACCTGCAAGACGTTCAGGCCAGCGCAACGTCGCTGGCGGGCATTTTGAGTTCCACGTCCGATTCGCTGACGTCGGCGGGCGGTATGCTCAAGCAGACGGGCACGGTCGATGAGTCGACTAAGCAGCTGATGGAGCATGCCAAGAGCGGTATGAGCGATTCCAAGGAAGCGCTGAAGGACGCCAACGACGCCATCAACGCCGCGATTGACGGAAGCGCGGGCTCGTTTGACAACGTGTCCGCCGAGCTTGCGAAGGCATTTGATGCCGCGAATCAACATGTCGACCTTACAGTGTCCCAGCTCAACGATGCCGCGGCGGCGCTCAACACGCGTGCCGACGATATCGACGCCACGGCCGACCAGCTCCGCAGCTTTGCCGATCAGGTGGCTGACGAAAAGCTCCAGGACAGCCTCAAGTCTGTGGCAACATCGCTGAGCAGAATCGCGGTGGAGTATCGCAATAACGCCAAGGACCTGACGGCAACCGCAAAGTCCCTTTCTGACAGCATGGCAGAAGTTAACAAGTCGCGTGCCGAGGTCGATCAGGCAATCGCGGATGCCAAGGCTGGTATCTCGGGCGCCAAGACTGACTACGACTCTACGTTTTCGGTCAAGGCCAAAGAACTCAAGAAGACTATTTCGGGCGTTCTGGATTCACTCAACGGTATCTCGGGCGATCTGGATAGTGCCGTAGACGGTCTGACCGACGCATCCGGTTCGCTGGCAAAGGGCCTCTCTAAGGCTGCAAAGCTCGTCAACAAGGCTTCTGACCAGCTGGGCGAGGCGGCGGACAAGATTAGCGCTTTCAAGGACGAGCTCGATGGTGCCCTTATGTCGGACGATCTGGCCACGATCAAGACGATGATCGGCAACGACCCCGATGGTTTGGCCGCGTCGCTTTCCGGTCCCGTCGCGCTCGACCGCA
>CABURG010000018.1 GCA_902493835.1 uncultured Collinsella sp.
GAGACGCCCTCCCTGTTTAAGTCTACGCCCGAGGGCGCCCGCGACTTCATCGTTCCCAGCCGTATCCAGCCGGGTAACTTCTACGCGCTGCCGCAGTCCCCGCAGCTTCTGAAGCAGCTGCTCATGGTCGGTGGCGTCGAGCGCTACTACCAGGTTGCCAAGTGCTTCCGCGACGAGGACCTGCGTGCCGACCGTCAGCCCGAGTTCACCCAGGTCGATATCGAGATGTCCTTCGTGGACCAGAACGACGTCATGAGCGCGCTTGAAGAGGTTCTTGCCGATGCCTTCGGCCGCATGGGTGTCGAGATGCCCACGCCGCTGCGTCGCATGAACTACTGGGAGGCCATGGATACCTATGGCTCCGACAAGCCCGATACCCGCTATGGCATGCACTTGGTCGACCTGACCGACATCTTTGCCAATTCCAAGTTCAAGGTCTTCGCGACTGCCGCGAACGAGGAGGGCTCTGTCGTCAAGGCCATCAACGCCAAGGGCGCCGGTGCCTGGGCACGTGCCAAGATCGATAAGCTCGCCGGCGTGGCTTCCACGTTTGGCGCCAAGGGCCTGGCCTGGATCGCCTTCCGCGAGGACGGTTCCATCAACAGCCCCATCGTCAAGTTCTTCTCGGACGAGGAGATGGCTGCCCTGCGCGAGCGCATGGACGTCGAGCCCGGCGACCTTGTGATGTTCGCCGCCGGCCCGCGCCTGCTTTCTGACGAGATCCTGGGCGGCATGCGTTCCCACATGGCCAATGCGCTCGAGATCAAGCGCGAGGGCCACGACTTCCTGTGGGTCGTCAACTTCCCACTGTTCCATTGGGACGAGGATCGCAAGGCCTACGCTGCCGAGCACCAGCCCTTCACCCTGCCGACCGAGACCGACATCGCCAAGATCGAGGCCGACCCGCTGGCAGCCGGTTCTTGCACCTACGACTTTGTCATGGACGGCTTTGAGGCCGGCGGCGGCGGTATGCGTATCCACAACGCCGAGATGCAGATGTCTATGCTCAAGCTCCTGGGCTTCACCGAGGAGCGAGCCGAGTCGCAGTTCGGCTTCCTCATGGAGGCGCTCAAGTTTGGTGCACCCCCGATGGGTGGTTTTGCTCTGGGCCTGGACCGCGTGTGCATGCTGCTCACCGGTTCCGACTCCATCCGCGACGTCATGGCGTTCCCCAAGACGGCCAGCGGCTCCGACCTTATGTCGGGTGCTCCGAGTGCCGTTAGCGGCGCCCAGCTCAAGGACGTCAGTCTGCGCCTGATGTAGGGAAGCGGCTACATATTGCCTGTAACGAGGGAAGGACGCGTGCCTTCCCTCGTTTTTTATGCGCGGGCGTTGCGAGGGCATAGGTTGACTGGGCGTCGCGGAAACTACGACCCGGAATTTGCGTCCAGAACGGGTCGCAGTTTCCCAAACAGGCCCCTTTGGGAAACTGCGTCCCAGAATCCAGCCAAATAATGGGGCACAGTTTCCGGTTGAGCTGTCTAACGGAAACTGTGCCCCAGAATGAGCGCTCAAAACGGGGCAGGCTTTCCGCAACAACTGTCTGGCAGAAAGCCTGCCCCAGTTTCTTATAGCGAGTCTCTCTGGATCAGCTGCATGTGCATCACGGAGGTGGTGGGCTCGGCACCCTTGATCATGTCGAGCGCAATGTTGGCGGCCATGTGTCCTTCTTCGCGCAGGGGCTGGCGGACGGTCGTGAGCGCGGGGACGCAGCGCGCCGCAATCTCGTGATCGTCGAAGCCGACGACAGAAACGTCCGCAGGAACGGATAGGCCTGCCTCGTTGAGTGCGGTGATGACGCCAGCCGCGATACGGTCCGATCCGCAGAGCACGCCATCGAAAGCGATCTCGCGCGCGAGAATCTGGTGCATGGCCTGATAGCCGTCTCCGCTGTTCCAGCCGGTATAGATAACGTTTGCGTCTGGGAGGTCTTCGCCCAAGACGGCGCGGTAGCCGCGCAGGCGGTCGGCAACAGCGGGGTTGTCTTGCGGTCCCAACACGGCGACGATATCTTTGCGCCCGCGATCCTTTATGGCGAGTGCCGCAAAGCGTCCGCCCTCTTCGTCGTCAGAGTAGACTGTCGAGAACACATCGCGATAGGGGTGGCCCTCGAGCTGGCCGCACAACACGGTGGGTACGCCCAGCTCGCACAGTACCTCGAGCAGCTCGCTGCCCTTGTAGGGGGAGACGTCGATCACGGCGTCGAACGAGCGGCGCTCAAAGTGCTCGCGTGCGCGGTTGCGCTCATGCGTAGAAGACGCCTGCAAGATAACGGGCAGATAGGACGACTCCGACAGTTTCTCGGTAATGCCGCTCAAAAACTCGCTATAGGTGGGGTCGCTGAAGAGTTCACTCAGAGGCTCGGTCACGAGCACGGCGATGATTTCCGTGCGCCCGACAGCGAGCGCTCGGCCACGAGCGTTGGGGACAAAATTGACTTCCTTGGCCGCCGCGCGGACGCGCTTTTTGGTTTCCTCGCTAATGCGGGGCGAATCGTTGAGGGCGCGCGATGCCGTGGAGCGCGACACGCCGGCAGCTGCGGCAACCTCGGCAAGCGTAGGTGCGGTGCGAACTGGTTGTGTCATGGCGTCTCCTGGAAAATGCGGTCGATGTTGTCACTGATACGGGCTAGTGCGGATACAGCTTACTATAGTGCGCCTGAACAGCGTTCATGATATCCGGTGACCGGTGTCGTTTTGCAACCAAGCCGAAATCGAATACGTCTCGTGTGGGTGAGATATCAGCGGGCGTGGAGGTTGCCTACGAGCTTAAGAACGATGTCTTGTGCTGAGTTTCGATACTCAGGGTGACATAAGTGTTGCGATTGTACAACCGGTTGCACCGTTAACCCGGCCAAATCGACCGTTCAGCGGACAACCGGTTGCACAGTATTTTGCATCGCCCGTAAGATAAGGACAACCGGTTGCACAAGAATCACTACGATGATGAAGGAGCATCACCATGGACGCCATTAACGATTGGGAAAACCAAGCGCTCACCCACAGGAACCGCCTGGCACCCCATGCGTACTTTATGGGTTACGAGACCGCCGATCTCGCTGCAACGTACAGCCGCGAGCTGTCGCGCGGGTTTGTCCAGCTGTCCGGCTCGTGGCAGTTCCGCCTCTTTGAGGGCCCCGCTGCCGTCTCCAACGAGGAACTCTCCACGTACAAGCCCGAGTGGGATCACGTGGAGGTTCCGCACCTGTGGCAGGTGGACGGCTATGGCAACCTTGCCTACACCGACGAGGGTTTCCCGTTCCCGGTTGATCAGCCGTTCGTTCCCTCCGACGACCCCACGGGCGTCTACCAGCGCATCGTCAACCTTCCCGCCGTTCCTGCCGGCGCTCGCGAGATCATTCGCTTCGACGGCATCGAGAGCTATGGCGAGCTGTACGTCAACGGTCAGTATATCGGCATGACCAAGGGTTCGCGCCTGTCTGCCGAGTTCGACGTGACCGACGCGCTCGTCGAGGGCGACAACCTGTTTGCGGTCAAGGTCCTGCAGTACAGCGATGGCAGCTACATCGAGGATCAGGACATGTGGTGGGCCTCGGGCATCTTCCGCGATGTGTACCTTATGCAGCGTCCCGCCGCGCACCTGGTCGACTTTAGGTTCCGCACGCACCGCGAGGGCGATGCCGCTCTGATCACGCTCGATACGGTTGCCGAGGGCGCTTCCCGCGTTGTGTTTACGCTCAGCGATGGCGAGAACGTGGTGGCTACGGGTGAGTGCGTCGACAGCCATGCCGAGTGCAGCGTGACCGATGCCCACTTCTGGAATCCCGAGGACCCCTTCCTCTACGATCTTACGTTTGAGGTCTACGACGACGACAAGGTGAGCGAGTACGTCCCGCATCGCCAGGGTCTTGCCGAGGTGACGGTCGAGGGCAATCATATCTACCTCAACGGCACTTACTTTAAAATGCATGGCGTCAACCGCCACGATCACGACGATCACAAGGGCCGCGCCGTGGGCCTCGATCGCATGCGCCGCGACCTGGAGCTCATGAAGCAGCACAACATCAACGCAGTGCGCACCTCTCACTATGCCAATGACCCGCGCTTCTACGAGCTGTGTGATGAGTATGGCATCATGCTGGTCGCCGAGACCGATATGGAGAGCCACGGCTTCGAGAATATCGGCAACATCGCCCTGGTTACCGACGACCCGGCATGGGAGCCGGCCTACGTCGACCGTATTGAGCGCCTGGTGATGCAGGAGCGCAACCACGCGTGCATCATCATGTGGTCGCTGGGCAACGAGAGCGGCTATGGCTGCAACATCCGCGCGATGTACGCCAAGGCTCACGAGCTCGATGGTCGTCCGGTCCACTACGAGGAGGACCGCAACGCCGATACCGTCGACGTCATTTCCACGATGTACTCCCGTGTGTCGCAGATGAACGACTTTGGTGAGCATCCGTTCCCCAAGCCGCGCATCAATTGCGAGTACGGTCACTCCATGGGCAACGGCCCCGGAGGCCTGTCCGAGTATCAGGAGGTCTTCGATCGCTGGGATTGCATCCAAGGCCAGTTTATCTGGGAATGGTGCGACCACGGTCTGGCTGCTGTGACCGAGGACGGCATTGCCTACGATATGTATGGCGGCGACAACGGCGATTACCCCAACAACAGCAACTTCTGCATCGATGGCATGGTGTTCCCCTGGCAGCAGCCGAGCCCGGGCCTTACCGAGTACGGCCAGGTCATCTGCCCGGTTCGCATGGCTTATGACGCCGAGGCGGGCGAGCTGACTGTCACCAACAAGCGCTGGTTTACCACCCTCGAGGATGTTTGCCTGTCGGCGGAGACCCTGGTGGACGGCGACGTGGTCTGCCGCAAGACGCTCATGCCCGGTGCGGTTGCCCCCGGTGAGTCCGTCCAGCTTCCGCTGGTGATTCACGAGGCCGCGGTAGGCGAGACCCTGCTGACTGTGCGCGCCTACACCATGGCCGCTCACGTCTGGTGCGAGCCGATGTTCCAACTGGGCGCAAACCAGTTTGCCATCGCAAACCATCCGGCGCCGGCCATTGCGGCTCCCACTCGTCCTGAGCTTACGGTCGAGGAGACCGAGCAGGAGATTCGCATTCACTCCCTCAACGGCGAGCTGACCTTCAGCAAGGTAAACGGCACCGTGAGCGAGTGGAAGGCATCCGGCCGTGACGTCATGGCCTCTGGTCCCCAGGTTGGTTTTTGGCATCCGCTCGTCGACAACCACGCCCAGGAGTACGACTCCCTGTGGAAGGACAACTTCATTGATGTAATGCAGACGTCCACCCGCCAGGTTTTTTGGAAGCAGGACGGCAATGCGGTCGTCGTTACCGTGAGCCAACGTATTGCTCCTCCCGTCCGCGCGTTCGGCATGCGCGTCGAGCTTGTCTACACCGTGCTTCCGAGCGGTCGCGTCGACCTCAAGGTTTCCGGCGAGCCCTACGGCGACTATTCGGACATTATCCCGCGCATCGGCATCTCCTTTGAGGTTCCCGGTTGCGATCGTGCCGTCGAGTGGTATGGCCACGGCCCGGGCGAGAACTATCCGGACTCGCTGCGTGCCAACCCGGTCGGTCATTACCGCACTACGGTCGACGACATGTTCACGCCCTACGTTATGCCTCAGGACTGTGCCAACCGCGAGGGTACCCGCTGGGTTGCCCTGCGCTCTAGCCACGGTGATGGCGTGCTGGTGACTCGTCCGGCCGACGCCGCTTCCAACCCGTTCTCGTTCTCGGCATGGCCCTATAGCTGCGAGGCTATTGATAATGCCAAGCACGTCTACGACCTTGTTCCGGGCGACACGGTCACGGTTAACATCAACGACCAGCTGCTCGGCCTTGGCTCGAACTCTTGGGGTTCCGAGGTGCTCGATTCCTATCGCACCCGTTTTGAGAGCTTCAGCTTTGAGGTGTCCCTGCGACCGCTGACGTCTGCCGATTTGGCTCAGGCGCTGGCACCCATTAAGGAGGCATAAGCCATGCATGTCTTTAACTCGCGCGCCGATTTCGACGCTCAGATGAAGTCCGTCAAGAAGTGGATGCGTACCGGCCAGGCGCTCGACGGCGTTTCTGAACTGCAGCACGATGTGGCGTACTCCATCGGCGACTCGCTGGTGTACTGGTGGGTCTATGCCCGCGAGGCCGCAACCGCCGACCTGGTCGGTCACCGTCGCTACCATGCCGTGCTCGCTCCGCTCGACGGCGACCTGACCGTCGAGGTTGCCCCCAAGGCAGGCCTCACCTGCACCCGCGCTTACAGCGATATCGATGATCGCGAGCGCTTTGAGGGGGCGGGGGAGACCGTGACGATTCCCGCCGGCGGCGTTGCCGTCGTCGAAATTGACGAGGCCTACCGTGTCGTGGCCGATGCCGCGGATCCCCGCGTCGTGGTACTGCACGTGACGGTCGAAGGTTATTCCTTCCCCAACAAGTAGTATTCGTCCGCCTGGACGTTTGCTTCGCGCCGTTAAGGGGGATGGCTTTGTTGACTCCCTTTTCCCCATTCCCCTTAGCAGGTGCGCCGTCCGTGTTTGCACTTGCAGCTCGGACGGGTTTAGATGACATTTAATAGATGATTGGGAGGGCTTATGAGCTCTGAAAAACGAGGAACGATTGGTTCGTTCGCTCTGCTGGGCATGACGGTCGCCGCCGTGTTCGGTATCAAGAACATCATCAACAACAACGCGGCCATCGGCTTAGCAGCCGCGCCGTCGTTCTTCTTCGCCACGCTTTTGTACTTTGTCCCCTATACCCTGGTTACCGCCGAGTTCGTCGGCCTTAACAAGGACTCCGAGTCGGGCGTGTACGCATGGGTTAAGACCTCGATGGGTGGTCGCTGGGCGTTCCTGACGGCATTTAGCTACTGGTTCGTTAACCTGTTCTTCTTTGCGTCCGTCCTGCCCAACGTCATCATCTACGCGAGCTACGTGTTCTTTGGTGCCAACGCCGAGCTTTCGCAGCTGTGGATCACCATTATCGAGATCGTTGTCTTTGCTATCGCCACGTGGGTTTCGACCAAGGGCGCTAAGTGGATCGGCTCCATTTCCTCCTTCGGTTCGACCGCGGCTCTCGGCCTGACCGCCGTGTTCATCCTGCTGTCCCTGGCTGCTGCCTTTGGCGGCGTTGAGTTCGCTACGGCTCCTACTCCCGCTAACATGGCTCCCGACATGAGCAACTTCGCAACTGCGTGGGGCTTCTTCGGTACGCTTGCCTGGATCATCCAGGGCGTTGGCGGCGCTGAGTCTGTCGGCGTGTTCCTTAACGACCTTAAGGGTGGCGTCAAGGCCTTCGTGCGCACCGTCGTTATCGCCGGTCTGACCATCGGCCTTCTGTATGCAGGCGCTTCGCTGCTGGTTAACCTGTTCATCCCCGAGGGCGGCGTTGCCATCTCCACCGGTATCTTCGACGTATTCGGCGCTGTCTTTGCCCACTTTGGCATTCCCATGGAAGTGTCTACGCGCGTCATCGGCCTGATCCTACTCGCCGCTACGCTGGGCTCCCTCATGATGTGGACCTCCGCTCCCATCAAGGTGTTCTTCACCGAGATCCCCAAGGGCGTCTTTGGTAGCAAGATCGTCGAGCTCAACGAGCACGGCATTCCTGCCCGCGCTGCCTGGCTGCAGTTCGCCATCGTCGTCCCCATCCTGATCATCCCGGCCCTGGGCTCCGGTAACCTCGACGACCTGCTCATGATCGTCACCAACATGACGGCTGCCACCGCTCTGCTCCCGCCGCTGCTGATCCTGCTTGCCTACTTTATGTTGCGCAAGAACTTCGACGCTGCTCCCCGTGGCTTCCGCATGGGTTCGCGCACCTTTGGCCTGGTTATTGCTGCATTCCTGCTTGTGGTCTTCTGCTTCGTGCTTATCTGCGGCACCATTCCGCTCGATCAGCCTCTGTGGCTGACGCTGGTCTACAACGTCGGCGGCGTGGTTGTCTTCCTGGGCCTTGCCGTGATGTGGTACAACCGCTACATCAACCGCCTGCGCGAAACCGATCCCGAGGCTGCTGAGAACGAGCTTCGCCCCTCCGTCCTCGACATGATGGAGTAGCGGCTAGGATTAATCTACGGTTATGGAATAAATCGATTCCCTTTCCTAAGGAGGGGCCTTACGAGGCCCCTCCTTTTGTGTTTTGGAGCATGGTTTTGGACCCTGTGGTCAAAAAATACCAAATATGAGTACTGTTGCAAAAGAGGTGTCATATTTTTCGGCCTGCTCTGAGCGAAAATGGGCTCAAAATCAATTTATCTAGCCCCCTTTAAAGGGCGTTTGACGGCTTTCAACCTCTTCGAATCGCTCAAATTAGGCAATTTGCTCTCGATTTTGCTGCTACTAAATTGGTGACAGTACTCATATTTGCCACTTTTTGACCACGAGGTGTTCAGAGGAGCTCTCGAGAAGCATCTAACGCTACAATAGCTACCACGTGGCTGGGTTTTGCCGGCCGAATGTGCGATGTCGTGGGAGGGGACATGGTCGAGTTTACAAAGACGATTAAAGATCCGTTGGGATTACATGCCCGCCCGGTTGCGCTGCTCTATGACATCATTGCCAAGCATCGTAGCGACGTGTCAGTCAGCATCGGCGATCGCCACACGGATGGCCGCGATGTCATGGGACTCATGGCTCTCTACGGCGAGTGCGGTGAGGACATCATCTTCCGCGTTTCGGGCGTAGATGAGGCCTCCTGCGTTACGTCGATCAGAAACCTCTCGCTCTAACCTCAACAATGTGACAAAGGGGCAGTCCCCTCTGTTGCATCAATTGGTATGGCAAGGCGCCGCAAAGAGACAGTCTTTGCGGCGCCTTTGTTTCGTATAGGAAACTTTTTCGAAATCTGAATGGGGACCCTTTCCAAAAAGTTAACCACGTGTTAGTTTACTAAAGCGAACATAGACGTGGTTAACTTTTATCGCGTCGATGTTGAGGACGAACTGACGTTAGGAGCAACTCATGTCTTGCGGACCGCAGATGCCGGCCATGCCGCTTTCGATGGTAAAAGCGGGCGAAACCGTGCGCGTGTCCCGTGTAAAGGGCAATGAGGACATGAAACACCACCTCAAGGACCTCGGCTTTGTCGAGGGCAACGAAATCCACGTGGTGAGCTCGAGTGGCGCCAATATCATCGTCACGGTGCTGGGCGCACGCTTTGGCATCGATTCCAAGGTTGCCATGCACATCATGACCGTCGGTTAGTCGACGGTATTTCTGTACGCACTGAAAGGGGGACAAGTAAATGAAGACGTTGGGTGACGTTAAGGTGGGCGAGAGCTCCACCATCGTCAAGCTTCACGGTGAGGGCGCGCTTCGCCGCCACCTTATGGACTTGGGGCTCATCAAGGGCACTTCGTTCAAGGTCGTGAAGGTTGCACCGCTCGGTGATCCGGTCGAGATCAACGTGCGCGGCTACGAACTTTCCATCCGCAAGGAGGAGGCGGCCGTCGTCGAGGTCCAGTAAGGGCTCGCGACGTATATTTCTGCAGATAAAGTTAGGTTTTTCTAACTTAATGCAGCATCTTTGAAGCACATTATCCAGCCCGCGCGGAGAAAGCAGCGCAGGCACACAAGGAAGAAGGATTGAATGGCGGATTCTCAGATCCATGTCGCGTTGGCGGGTAACCCCAACTGCGGCAAGACCACGCTTTTCAACCTGATCACCGGCGCCAACGGCTACGTTGGCAACTGGCCCGGCGTCACGGTTGAGAAAAAGGAGGCCAAGCTCCTAAGCGACAAGAACGTTACCATCACGGACCTCCCTGGCATCTACTCGCTTTCCCCCTACAGCCCCGAGGAGCAATGCTCGCGCGATTACCTCATGAGCGGCGAGCCCGATGTTGTCGTCCAGGTTGTCGATGCCACCAACCTCGAGCGTAACCTGTATCTGGCGCTTCAGGTTATCGAGACCGGCCTGCCCGTGGTCGTTGCCCTCAACATGGCCGACTTGGTCGAGAAGAACGGCGACAAGATCGACACGGACAAGCTCTCCAAAAAGCTCGGCTGCCCGGTTATGATGATCTCGGCCCTTAAGAACAAGGGTATCAAGGAGCTGTTCGAGCAGGTCAAGAAGTCCGCTGCTTCCAAGGGCCAGGTGCCGGAGCACAAGTTCGACTCCTCCATCGAGGACGTTCTGGGCCACATCGAGAATAACCTGCCTGCAAGCGTTCCCGCCAACAAGCGCCGCTACTATGCCGTCAAGCTGTTCGAGCGCGATGCGGACGCCTGCAAGCTCATCAACCTCACCAAGGAGAAGGCCGCTCGCGTCGAAGAGCTGGTCGCTCAGTGCGAGCAGGACTGCGACGATGACGCTGAGTCCATCATCACCGGCGAGCGCTACGGCGTCATCGCGCACATCATCGACGAGTGCCTCACCAAGGCCCCGGCCAAGATGAGCACCTCCGAGAAGATCGACCGCGTGGTTACCAACCGTATCCTGGGCTTGCCGATCTTTGTGGTCATCATGTTCTGCGTGTACTACATCGCCGTTTCCACCCTGGGCGGAACGGTGACCGACTTCACCAACGATCAGCTCTTTGGCACCGACGGTTGGTATGTGCTCGGTCAGGGCCGCGATGCTTACGATGAGGCTGTCGAGGCCGCGGGTGACGACGCCGACTCGGTCGACCCGGCACAGTACGGCCCCTATGTCCCGGGTATTACCACCATGGTGCACGACGCCCTCGTGGCGGGTGGCACCGAGGACGGTGGCCTGGTCGATTCGCTGGTCTGCGACGGTATCGTTGGCGGCCTGGGCGCCATCTTCGGCTTTGTGCCGCAGATGTTCCTGCTGTTCGTGATGCTGTCCTTCCTGGAGGACTGCGGCTACATGGCCCGCGTCGCCTTCATCATGGACCGCGTGTTCCGCCGCTTTGGCCTGTCCGGTAAGTCGTTCATCCCCATGCTCGTGTCCTCGGGCTGCGGCGTCCCCGGCGTCATGGCCACCAAGACCATCGAGAACGAGAAGGACCGCCGCATGACGGTCATGACCACCACGTTCATCCCCTGCGGCGCCAAGCTGCCGATCATCGCCCTGCTCATGGGCTCCATCATTGGCGATTCTTCCACCACGGCCGCATGGATCAGCCCGCTCTTCTACTTCCTGGGCGTCTTTGCCGTCATCGCCTCGGGCCTCATGCTCAAGAAGACCAAGCTCTTCGCCGGCCGTCCGACCCCGTTTGTCATGGAGCTTCCTGCCTACCACTTCCCGGCGATCCGTTCCTGGGCGCTGCACGTGTGGGAGCGCTGCTGGGCCTTTATCAAGAAGGCCGGCACGGTCATCTTTGCGTCCACCGTCGTCGTTTGGTTCCTCTCCAACTTTGGTAGCTATAACGGTTCCTTTGGCTTCCTGCCTGCGATGGACGGCATCCCCGAGGAGTTTATGGACTACTCCGTGCTTGCCATGCTGGGCAACCTGGTCGCTTGGATCTTCGCCCCGCTCGGCTTTAGCACCTGGCAGGCAACCGCACTGACCGTCTCTGGCCTTGTCGCCAAGGAGAACGTCGTCGCCACCGCCGGCTCGCTGCTCTCCGTTGCCGACGCGGGCGAAACCGACCCGAGCCTGTGGACCGCGTTTGCCGGCATGTTCCCCACCATGGGCGCCTGCGTTGCCTTCGGCGCCTTCAACCTGCTGTGCGCTCCGTGCTTTGCCGCCATTGGCACCATCCGCAACCAGATGGACTCCGGCAAGTGGACTGCGATTGCCATCGGCTACGAGTGCGCCTTTGCTTGGGTTATCGGCCTGTTCATCAACCAGTTCTACAACCTGCTTGTTCTGGGTCAGTTTGGCTTCTGGACGGTTGTGGCTATCGTGCTGCTGGTCGCGATGCTCTTCCAGATCTTCCGTCCCATGCCCAAACATGCATGGACCGATGAGGACGAGACCAACACTGCTTCCGCCGCAGTTTCCGCTTAAGTCCGAATAAGGATCAACCCCTTTCCGAAAGCCCGGGTGTCCCAGCGACACTCGGGCTTTTTGGTAGGGGAGATGTGGCGTTTCCGCAGATAAAACCGACCAAAATAAACCTGTCCCTTTTTGGTAGGTGGAGAATGGGGTAAAGTAAGTGGTGGTTAACTAGAGGAGGCTTGCTATGGCACCTATCGATATTGTTGTACTGGCTGTTATCGGTATTGCGTTTGTCGCGGTATGCGTGCGCATCTACCGCAAGGGCACCTGCGCCGACTGCGCTCAGGGTGGCGTTTGCACGGGGCATTGCTCCAACAAAAAGACCTGTGCTGCGCTGAAAGGCGTCGACAAAATCGCCGAAGACTTGGGTCGCGGTATTCATTAGCCGACCGGCGTTTGAGCATGTTTGACTGCGGATGCGGCAGTTGCTGATACGATAGGTGTGTCAGCAACTGCCGCCGAGCGGCTCAAATGAAAGGAACCCTGTATGGAGTCCTCCGCCTACCCGATGCTCTTTAGTCCGATCAAGGTCGGTGCGACCGAGGTCAAGAACCGCGTCTTTATGCCGCCGGTGTCCACCAACCTGGCCGATCATGGCTATGTGACCGACGACTTGGTCGATCATTATCGTGCCCGCGCCAAGGGCGGCGTGGGCCTCATCATCACCGAGGTCGTGACGGTCGAGCCTACCTATACCTATCTGCCGGGCGACATGTGCTGCTACGACGATACGTTTATCCCCGGCTGGGAAAAGCTCGCCGCGGCTGTCCACGAGTATGGCTGCAAGATCATGCCACAGCTCTTCCACCCCGCTTACATGGCCTTTAACATTCCGGGTACGCCGCGCCTGATCGCTCCGTCCTTTGTGGGCCCGTCTTACGCCCGCGAGGCACCGCGTCCCATCACGGTCGATGAGATCCACGAGCTCACGCATCAGTTCGGTGACGCTGCAGTGCGCATGCAGAAGGCCGGTGTCGATGGCGTCGAAGTCCATGCGGCACACGCCCACGGCATGCTCGGCGGCTTTTTGACCCCGCTCTATAACAAGCGCACCGACGAGTACGGCGGCTCGCTCGACGCCCGTATGCGCTTCTTGCTCGAGGTCATCGCCGAGATTCGCGAGCGCTGCGGCAAGGACTTTATCATCGACGTTCGTATCTCGGGCGACGAGTACACCGATGGCGGTCTGACCCTCAACGACATGATCTACGTCTCGCGTCGCCTGGAGAAGGCTGGCGTCGACATGATCCACGTGTCGGGCGGTACTACCATCAAGCGCGGCTCCGCCATTCCCGCCGCCGGCACCCAGCAGGCCTCGCACGCCGCCTGTTCGCGCGAGATCAAGAAGCATGTGAACATTCCCGTTGCCACGGTCGGCCGCATCAATGAGGCATGGATTGCCGAGGAGCTGATTGAGGACGGCGCTGCCGACATCTGCATGATGGGCCGCGCCAATCTGTGCGATGCCGAGTTCTGCAATAAGGCCGCTGCCGGCAACGCCGACGATATCCGTCCCTGCATTGGCTGCCTGCGCTGCCTGAACGGCATCATGTTCGGCAAGCGCATCTCCTGCACCGTCAACCCCGATGTTGAGCGCGACGAGGCCGGTTACGAGCCTGCCGCCGAGGCCAAGAACGTACTGGTTGTGGGCGCTGGCCCTGCGGGCATGGAGGCGGCGTTCATTGCCGCCAAGCGCGGCCACAACGTGGTGCTCGTGGACAAGCAGGACGAACCGGGCGGCGAGATGCGCATCGCGGCCGTTCCGCCGGCAAAGCAGGAGCTCACCCGCGTGATCAAGTATCAGTACTGTCGTCTGGCCGAGGCGGGCGTGAAGTGCATATTTGGCACCGAGCTTACTGCCGAGGACATTCAGCGTGACTACGCGGGCTACGAGGTCGTCCTGGCTTATGGCGCCGAGCCCATCGCTCCGGCCTTCATGCAGGGCTTTAAGCAGGTTATGACGGCCGACGACCTGCTGGGCGGCAAGGCTTTCCCGGGCAAGAAGATCGTCATCGTCGGCGGCGGCACCGTCGGCTGCGAGACGGCCGATTACCTGGCCCCGTTGGTCAATGACCTCTCGCCGGCCAACCGCGATGTCACCGTCATCGAGATGACCAAGACGCTCG
Organism: uncultured Collinsella sp.; assembly: GCA_902493835.1. Classification (GTDB taxonomy): domain Bacteria; phylum Actinomycetota; class Coriobacteriia; order Coriobacteriales; family Coriobacteriaceae; genus Collinsella. The sequence goes on from CABURG010000018.1 coordinate 14,023, forward strand.
CCGCCAACGAGGGTGGTGCCGGTCGCGCGGTGCTCATCACGCGCATGCTCTCCAAGGGTGTCCACGTGCTGACCGAGGCCAAGGTGACCGAGATTACCGAGGACACTATCAGTTACGAGAAGGACGGCGAGGTCCACACCATCGCCGATGCCGATACGCTGGTGCTTGCCATGGGCTATCGTCCCAACACCAAGCTCGCCGACGACCTCGCCGCTGCCGGCGTTGCTGTCCACGTGCTGGGTGACGCCAACAAGTGCGGCAACATCCGCGACGCCATCGGCGATGGCTACAAGGTTGCCTGCGAGCTCTAGTTAACCCCTTGTTGCGTGGGGGCAGGTTACTTTGCACCAACTTGGCGCATGTAAACCTGGCTCCATTGCACCAGTCGATAGCAAAACACGGTGGCCGTCCCGTTTTGGGGCGGCCACCGCTCGCGTTTTATCAAAGAAAGATCATTGTCGAGCCTTAAATGCCTTTTGTCTGTGTGCCTTCCACAATCATGTTGCGGTTGTAGACCAGGTGCAGATACATCGCATCGTGAGCGGCGGTGGGGCTGTGCGCCTCGATGGCGTCGGCCACATCGCGGTGCGTGCGGATAGTTTCCTCGACGAGCTTTTTGTCGGTCACGTCGATAAAGAGGGGGACGGATGCCTTGAGCACGCCCATCAGGCGGGGAACGACGAGGTTTCCGCCATCCCAGGGCGGCTACATGGAGTAGCGCCCGTGCGCATCGATTCCCTCTCATAGATGTGCGGCACAAAGAACCCCGAGCTCACACGAGCTCGGGGCCTTTTTCGTCTGGATTGGGGACGCATAGCCGGACGAAAGCGTGTTGCGTTTGGCGTAAAACCATACGAAAGTGCAATTTGCGTCTTATTTCCGAACGTAAAACAGACGAAAACCGTTTACGTCTGCTTTAAATCCGTACGAAAACGGTTTTCGTCTTGCAGGGCAGTTGCCGTTTCTACAGTTCAACTTCCAGTTCGGCTTTGTGTTCGCAGAGGTAGTCGCGCATGTAGGGGATGGCAAATGAGACCTTGCCGTACGAAGGAGCCTCGATAATCGATTCTCTTAACAGGCGGCTGCGGACGGAGCTCACCTGTTGAGGCGTTTTGTTTAGGGCATCGGCAACCATGCTGGTCGAGCTCGTCTGCCCCAAAGACGCCATGCTCAGCAGATAAGCGATGCACGTGGGCGGAATGCGCTGCAGCGCGGGCTCAATCACCATGGCGCAGAAGCGTTCGCGTGCCGTTGCAATGCCACGCTCGGCTTCTTCTTCTCCAATAATCGCTGTATGTGCGCGTCTTGCCAACTGCCATGCGTAGTATCCAACGAGTTGGATCATGAAAGGATAGCCTTGCGTTGCCTCGGCAAGTTGGCCGGCAATACCTGGCTGCAACTCCATGCCAGACGCTTCAATGGTTTCCTCGAGGGAGTACGACACTTCGGTTACTGCCACAGCCTTCAGATCAAAGGGGAGGGCACGGCGCAAAAACGTAAGTGTCTTTCCGTTGATGATGCTTTCAATCATCGAAGGCAGCCCAGCAAAAACAAAGGCGATATCAAGGTCTTCGCCGATAACCTGCTGAATCGCAATGGAGAGCGTTCGGACCTCATCGAGCTCTGCGTCTTGAACCTCGTCGAGAGTGATGAGCAGGCCATTTCCATTCTTGGATATTGTCTGTCTCATGGCGTCGCGTAGCGATGGGCCGATTCGCTCAATATCTATGCTGCCGATGGATATGCCAGCTACGGTGGGCTCAAATCTGGCGTGTTTGGCCTGGAATTTGGGCTGCAGCTGTTCGAGAATGCGCTGGCAAAGTCCCTCGGTTGCGACCTCTTTTATGACCGTCCAGCCACGGCTTTGCGCCAAACGTGAGCACTCGTCAAGGAGGACCGTCTTGCCCGTTCCGCGGACGCCGGCTATGCGCATTAGGCGCCCCGGGGCACCAGGCCCGTTGACGAGGCCCTCATTGAATTCTTCGAGCACATCTTCGCGGCCGATAATCGTGGGAGGTGTTTTACCTGCTGTGGGCTTAAAAGGGTTTGTTTGCACGTGAGCCACCTTTGCTCAAGATATAGCAAGATATAGCAAAGTATAGCAAGATATAGCAAAGTATAGTGAGATATAGCAAAGTAAGCGCTACTCGCGGGTTTTGCGGTGGTGCTATTTTCCAAATGCCGCGCGGATAAAGCGCTGGGCGAACAGCTTGTTGGCAACTCACGAGGGCTCGGGGTGCCAATTTGGGGTGCAGTAGTGCTGCGCCACGAAAAGGGCCTATCTACTACGTTTAAGCCGCAGGGGTCAACCATAGCCGGCTTTTTCGAAAATCGATAAGCTCTCTATCTGCGGTTTTGTTTTCGCACTTTTCAGCATGGTCTGGGCTCTCCGCGTTAACGTAGTAGATGGGCCCCTTTTGTGGCAAGGGGCCGACCTGCGGCCCGGGGTGGCCAAAAAGCCCCGTCCCAAAAAGACTGTTGGAAGTTGTGGTGGAATAGTTCCTGTTTTTGCTGCTGAAGGCCTTGAGCAGGAACTATTCCACCGCAACTTATGAGGGGGCGGGGGATGCGATAGTATTACGGGTGATATTCGACAAACCGTGGGCTTCATCCGAGGGCTTTATGGAACAACACCAGCATTATCAGAGCCTGCAAGATCAGGCATACAACGCACTGCGGTCCAAGATCATCTATGCCGAGCTCAGGCCCGGCACGCGCCTTTCGGCGATTGGTCTGGAAAAGGAGACGGGAATTGGGCGCACGCCCATTCGCGAGTCCTTTGTGCGCCTGCGCGAGCAGGAGCTGGTGGAAACGCGTCCCAAAAGCGGCACCTATGTCTCTAAGATCAGCATGGAACGCGCCGAAAACGCCTGCTTTTTGCGCGAGAAGCTCGAGAGAAGCGTGCTTATTAAATGCTGTTCGGCCGCCTCGCCCGAGCAAAAGCATCGGCTTGAGCAGATTCTTGCCGAGTCCGAGTCGCTCGACCATGGCGAAACGCGCCGCTTCTTTGACCTGGATAACCTGTTCCATGAGACGTGTTTTGAGATTGCCGGCCGCCACATGTTGTGGGATTGGATGAAGAGCATCAACACGCATTTTGAGCGATACAACTGGTTGCGTATGGTGTCGCAGGATCTGGATTGGGAGCCGATTCGTCGACAGCATCGCCGGATTCTCGAGGCAATTAAGAGGGGCGATACCGACGCGGCGAGCTATCTGGCAGAGACACACCTGCACCTGATGCCCGAGGAGCAGGGTCCGGTTATCGCCTTGCATCCCGACTATTTTGAGCTGTCCAAAGATACGGTCATCTAATCAATCCCCATATAAGTTGCGGTGAAATAGGGACTGTTTTGCGGCCTAGGTGGCGCAAACAGTCCCTATTTCACCGCAACTGCGTTGGGGCGTAACCGGGACACAAAGCTGCGGCGCCGCTTGGAGGAAAAGACCGGAAGCAAGGGTTCATTCCTCCAGACGGCGCCGCAGCTGTTTTGATGGCTCGGCTTTCGTCGATGTGGCTCGGCTGGGCGCGACTGCCAGCCGATTATACAAAGCGGCTCGGGCGCGTGTCGCTTCCGTCACGTTCTATCAGCATACAAGACGGTTTCGGTTCTTGTTCGTGACGGAAACGGCGCGCTTCCGAGCCGCTTTAAAAGAAAGGGGGTGAGGTCTAGGGCACGCCCCCTTTCACGATAGAGAGCTAAACCTAGCCGCGGACCTTCTTGACGGCGTCCATGGCCTCGCGGGCGATCTGCTCGACCTTGGAGAAGTCGCCGTCGGCGAACAGGGCGGGCTTGACCATCCAGGTGCCACCGCAGGCGATGATGGCGGAGGAGCTCAGGTACTCCTCGACGTTGGCAGTGTTCACGCCGCCGGTGGGCATAAAGCGATGGCCGACAAACGGAGCAGCGAGGGCCTTGATGGTGTTGAGGCCGCCATACTGAGCCGCGGGGAAGAATTTGGTGACCTTGAGGCCCAGGTTCTCGGCGGCGGTAACCTCGGAGGGGGTCACGGTGCCGGGCAGCACGGGCAGGTCGATGTCGATGCAGTGTTTCACGACATCCTCGTTGTAGCCCGGGGAGACGATGAACTTGGCACCGGCGGCGCGGGCCTGCTCAACCTGCTCGACGGTCAGGACAGTGCCGGCGCCAACGCACATCTCGGGCTCGGCCTCGGCCATGGCGGCGATGCACTCGGCGGCGCAAGCGGTGCGGAAGGTGACCTCGGCGGACTTCATGCCAGCTGCCATAAGGGCGTGAGCGAGGGGAGCGGCGTCCTCGACCTTGTCGAGCACGACGACCGGTACGATGCCCAGGGACTCAAGCGTGGTGTAGAACTGATCGAACATGATGTTCCTTTCGATGTATGGCGCGCATGGGCGCGTGATTGCCAAATATGCTGGTCAGGAGCCGATTTTGGATTGGTTATCGGAGGCAC
>CABURG010000019.1 GCA_902493835.1 uncultured Collinsella sp.
CGACGTCGACGTGCGGAGTGTAGGACGATGAGGTGCGGGTTCCGATCATGGGTGCGGCTTTCGAATCCGGGTGGACATGGCACAGGGGCGGCGCAGGACAAACGCTGGTGATGAATTTGCCCGCGTGACAATTGGGTTAGTGGCCCTTAATGGAGTTGAGGAAGTCCTGGGCGCGCTTGGTCTGGGGGTGGTCGAAGAACTCGTCGGGCGTGCCGGTTTCCACGATCTGGCCGTCGGCCATAAACACGACGCGATCGGCAACGCGGCGGGCGAAGTTCATCTCGTGCGTGATGACGATCATCGTCATGCCCTGCTGAGCCAGACGGACCATGACCTCGAGCACCTCGTTGATCATTTCGGGGTCAAGGGCGCTCGTGGGCTCGTCAAAAAGCATGGCCTTGGGTTGCATGGCAAGCGAGCGGGCGATGGCTACGCGCTGCTGCTGGCCGCCCGAGAGCTGTGCGGGCACCTTATCGGCCTGCTCGGCAACGCCCACGCGGCCCAGCAGGTCCATGGCGCGCTCACGAGCTTCCTCCTTGGAGACGCCCAGCACATCGACCGGTCCCAGCATGACGTTCTGCAGTACGGTCATATGTGCAAACAGGTTGAACTGTTGGAACACCATGCCCAACTCGGCGCGCATGCGGGCAAGATCCTTGCCTTCCTGCGGCAGGGGCTCGCCCTCGATGAGGATCTCGCCCGAGTCGATGGTCTCCAGGCGGTTGATGGTGCGGCACATGGTCGACTTGCCCGAGCCCGAGGGTCCGATCACAACGACGACCTCGCCGCGGTCGACCGAGAGATTGATGTCGTTGAGAACGTGCAGATCGCCGTAGTGCTTATCGACGTGCCTGAGCTCGATCAGCGGCTGATTGCCGGTGGAAGAGGTGCTCTGTGCCATGGTGCTCGGCTCCTTATGACTCGAAATGGTAAAGTGTTAGCGGATGATGGTCGCGCCGGTCTTGTGCGAAACATAGACAGCGGCCTTGTTAATCGCGACGTTGATGAGGATGTAGATGACCGCGATCACCAGGTAGACCGATACGAGGGCGTCGTAGTTGGTAATGAGCACGCGGGCATTTTGCATGAGGTCGGGGTAGCTCACCACGTAGGCAACGGTGGTGTCCTTGACTACGACCACAAGCTGCGAAATCAAGGACGGAATGATAAACCGAATAGCCTGCGGCAACACGATTTTAAAGGTGATTTTGGCCTTGGAGAGACCGAGCGCTTGGGCTGCCTCGACCTGACCGCGCGGCACGGCATTGACGCCGGCGCGGAAAATCTCGGCCAGCACGCCGGCTGCGGCGAGCGCGACGGGAAGCGTGAGCATCCAAAACGACGGCAGCGAGATCTTGTACTGCGGCAGCACCAAAAAGAAGAAGTAGATGAACAGCAGGCTCGGCACGCCGCGGAAGAAGTCGGTAAGCACGCGGCAGACCAGCTGCAGCGGCTTAATGTCGCTGGTGCGGCCGAGCATGAGGGCGAGGCCCAACACCAGCGCAATGGCGCCCGCGGTCAGTGCGACCTTGACGGTGCCCTCAAAGCCGGCAAGCAGGAACTTCCAGGTGGTGAGGTGCGTAAAGAAGTACCAGTAGTGGACCGAAAGCTGACCGGTCACATAAAAGCGCTGCAGTACCAAGGTGATGAGCGCTGCCACGGCAACCAATGAGATGGCGGTGCCGATGCGAATCTTGACGCGCATCTTGGGGCCGGGAGCCTCGTAGAGCGCATCACGCATGGTAAGCGCAGGGGAGGAATGCTTGCTCATCGGAGGATCCTCACCTTCTTATCGATATAGTTGCCAATGTGGCTCACCACAAAGGCCGTGCCCAGGTAGCCGAGCGCCGAGATAAAGAACGCGGCGACGCCGCCAAGTGAGCGCGTGTTGATGTAGCTCACCACGCCGGTGAGCTCTTGCGGCTTAAGCGGCACCTGGCTGCCGAGCGCGGTGGTGAGCATGACGGCGATAAAGAGGTTGGTCATGGGCAGCACGCTCGAACGCAGCGCCTGCGGAATCACGATCTTGGCGAGGATAAGGCTGAAGCTCATCCCCAGCGAGCGGGCGGCTTCCACCTGGCCGACGCCGACGGTGTTGATGCCGCTCATAAAGTTCTCGGAGCCAAAGGCCGAGCCCAAAAGGACCGTGGCGACGATAACGCAGGTGCGGTAGGGCAGAACGACCTTAAGCGGCGGCAGCGCATAGACGACGATGATGAGCAGCGCGATGCCGGGGATGTTACGGAAGACCTGAACATACAGGTCGCCAAAGACGCGCAGCGGCTTGAGCGGCGACACGCGCATCACGGTGACGGCGACGGCCAACACCATGGCGATGGCAAACGACTCAAGCGTCATGCCCCAGGTTGCTAGCAGCGCGTCGATATAGTTCTGGCCATAGAGCGACCAGAGCTCGGAGAGACTCATGCGGACCTCCCGTCGATAAGGAAAGGGGCTCCCGTGTGTACGGAAGCCCCGACAACTCAGTGAGGAAACAGTTTACCGCAATAAAGCGTACCATGCGTTTCCATATGGTTTCGCTGCGGCCGTTACCAGGCTCGCTGCCTAGGCGCCGATCTCGGGCAGCTCGGGAACATTGGTGTCGCCCGTACGGTCGCCGATGCAGATCTGCCACAGCTCAGTCCAGGTGCCGTCGTCCTCGATCTTCTTAAGGAAGTCGTTGACGAAGGCGACGCCGTCGGAATCGAGCGGCAGACCAATGCCATAGGGCTCCTTGTTGCCAAAGGACTTGCCGGCGATCTTGTACTTACCGGGCTCGCGGACCAGGGCGCTCTGCTGCATGTTGTTGTCGATGACGTAGGCATCGACGCGGCCCTGCTGGAGTGCCTGGCGGGCCTCCTCGTCGGTCTTGAACTCCTGCTGGCTGGCCTTGGGAGCGAGCTCCTCCAGGATGGCGGGACCGTTGGAGCCGGACTGGACGGCGACGTTCTTGTCGGCCAGGTCGTCGACGCTCTTGATGTCGTCGTTGTCGGCAAGCACCAGGATGGCCTGCTGCGTGTAGTAATAGGGACCGGCAAAGGAGACGAGCTTCTTGCGCTCGTCAGTGATGGTGTAGGTGGCAAAGACAGCGTCGACCTGGCCGTTCTGCAGAACGGACTCGCGCGTGTCCGAGGTCACCTGGGTGATCTCGACCTTGTTCTCGCCCAGAATGTAGTTGGACAGGAGCTGCGCGATACCGGCGTCGAAACCGCGGGTCTGACCGTCTTTCTCGTTGAGGAGGGAGAAGAGCGTGGAGGTCTGAACGCCACCGATCTTAAAGACGCCGGCGTCCTTGACGGCCGTGGCCCAGGTGCTGGCGGCGATGGCGTCGTCATCGGCCTTGGGGCCGTCGTTGACGAGCTTGTCGAATGCCTTGGCATCGAGCGTGGTGGAAGCCTCGGTATCCTCGGAGCCCTTGGAGGAGCCGGTGGCGGAACCCTTGTCGGCCTCGGCGCTGGTGTCGGAGCAGCCGGCAAGACCAAGGCCGGCGACGGTTGCGAAGGTGGCGGCAACGAAGCCGCGGCGGTCGAGAACGACCTGCTGGGAGAGGTTCTTGCTCATGGTAGAACACCTTTCTCAATAAAATCCCTAGCGGTTGAGTAGAGTTATACCCTATCCCGCTCAAATGGGTCAACACGAAATAACTCAGAAACATACTTGTCTTATGGGTAATTCTACCTACCAAAAAGGGACAGGTTTATTTTGGCAGGTTTTATCTGGGCAAACGCCGATTATTACAGCTGAGAAAGCGTTTTGCGGATGGCGTGGTCGCTCGCGGCGGTCGCTATAATGGCGGCAACGCGACACGTATATAAGTAAGGAGATCGCGTATGAACGGCTATTCGTTTTTCGCGCCGACCATGACTTAGAACCACCACAAAGGGGACAGGCACCTTTGTGGTGGTTCTTGCAGATGTGGCGGCCTGCCTCTCTGTTTTGTCTCAATCTGTAACAGGTAGACGAGGAAATGGGTTCTAGCTGTTACAGATCGAGATTATCTCTTCAGGGGATTCGAATGTCTCGATCTGTAACAGTTAGACGGGAATTCGGGCCCTAGATGTTACAGATTGAGATAATCGCGCCGCGAAAATAAAAACCTCCGCAGGGGTGCTTCCCTTGCGGAGGTTATTTACTCGTTGAGTAGCCTTACGGCTTCGGCGGCCATGTTCTCGACCGTCATGCCGTTCTGCGCGAGCAGCTCGTTGGGGTCGTAGCGGTCGGGGAAGCCCTTGGCGATGCCAAAGGTGCGCGTGCGCACAGGCGTGCAGGCCAAGTAGCACGCGACACGCTCGCCCCACCCACCGTCCAAGATGCCGTCCTCGAGGGTGACGACAACGCGATGCTCGGCGGCAAGGCTGTCGAGAAACTTGCGGTCAAGCTCGGTTGCAAAGCGCGGGTTGACGAGCGTGGCCTCGATGCCGTACTCGGCAGCCAAGCGGTTTGCCACGCGCTCGCCCAGTTCAAAGAAGTCGCCAAGCGCAAGCACGGCTACATCGCGGCCCTGACGCGCGACGTTGTAGCGCACGACGCTGTAATCGGCGCCCTCGGCGGGCGCCAGATCGGGACGGCTTACCAGGCCGATGCCCGGTACGCGGATTGCCACGGGATGCTCGCGGTGGTCGAGCGACCAGCTCAGCATGGACAGGTATTCTTCCATGCAGGCCGGTGCCAGGTAGCGCATGTTGGGAAGTCCGCCCAGCATGGAAATATCAAAGAACGAGAGGTGCGTCTCGGACGTTGTGCCAAAGACCGAAGCGCCAAACACCAGGATGGTTGCGGGGGCGTCGTTGAGGCACAGGTCGTGCCACAGTTCATCGTAGGCGCGCTGCAAAAACGTGCCGTATGCGCCAAAGACCGGCTTGGCGCCGGCGCTGGCGAGCGCGGTGGCAAAGGTGACGGCGTGTTCTTCGGCAATGCCCACGTCGACAAACTGCTTGCCTGCCGCGGCGCGAAGCTCGGGCGTAAAGCCCATGATATAGGGCGTGGCAGCCGTGATAGCGACAACCTGCGGGTCGTTCGCGATAGCGGCGTTGAGTGCCTCGCTCGTAATATCGGCATAGGTGCGCGGTGCGGGCTCGCTCGGGTGGCCCGGGCAAAGTTTGCGACCGGTTGCCATATCGAAGGGCCCCACATGATGCCAGTGCTCGGGGTCGCTCTGGGCTGGCTCAAAGCCCTTGCCCTTGGCGGTGGAGACGTGCAGCACGATGGGATGATCGATATCGCGCAGCTCCTGCAGCGTATCGACCAGCGCTTGGACATCGTTACCGGCGTCCAGGTAGCGATAGTCGAGCCCCAGCGCGCGGAAAACGTTGCGCTCGCAGGTGCCGTTGCTGGCGCGCAGCTCGGCCAGATTGCGATACAGGCCACCGTGGTTTTCGGCAATGGACTGGTCGTTATCGTTGACGATAATGATCAAGTTGCTGTCGAGATCGGCGGCATTGTTAAAGCCCTCAAACGCCAGACCGCCCGAAAGCGAGCCGTCGCCAATAACGGTAATGACGTTATACGTGTCACCCGCCAGGTCGCGCGCGTGGGCAAGACCGCAGCCCAAGCTCACCGAGGTCGAGGTGTGACCCATGGCAAACAGGTCATGCTCGGACTCGTCGGGATTGGCAAAGCCAGAGGCCTCGCCATAACGCTCCGGATCGATATAGGTGTACGCGCGCCCGGTCAGCGCCTTGTGGGCGTAGGTCTGGTGCGAAACGTCAAAGACAAGCTTGTCGATGGGGGAGTTAAACACGCGATGGAGTGCGACCGTGAGTTCAACGACGCCTAGGTTGGGGGCAACGTGTCCGCCGACAGCGGCGGAGCTTTCGAGGATGGCGTGGCGAATCTCGTCGCAGAGCTGCGGGAGCTCGGCGCGATTAAGAGCCTTGACGTCCTCGGGCGTTGTCGTTTGCGTAAGCAGCATCGTTGTGGGTTACTCCATGCGAATCGAGCGCCGGCGCTCCCTCGGCCGGCACAATTGCACAGAACAGTCTCGCACATTTTGGCGTTTGATATGTGACGGCGGCGCGGTAATTCGCCAACTGGCGGGGCAAAACGTTTTGTCCGATGCCATACTGGTAGATTCGATGATGATTTTATTCAATGCGTGCAGGCCGTGGCTTGCCGCCGTGAGCCGCTGGAAGGAGGCAGCATGTCTGATGCCGTTCGTGCCGAGAAAATCGCGCACGAGGTCGACTATGCCGCCCACCAGCTGGCCCAGGCGGGCCGCTTGGACCTGACGCACGAGTTTATCCAGCATGGCGACGTGACGGTCTATGCACATGTGACTTCGGTAGCGCGGGCGAGCCTGTCCTTTGCCGAGCGCTTGGGCCGTGCTGGCATTTCGGTCGACCGTGCATCGCTGTTGCGCGGAGCCTTGTTACACGATTACTTTCTCTACGATTGGCATGACCCCGATCCGAGCCATCGACTGCACGGATTTCGGCATCCATTTTTTGCCCTGGCACGTGCCGAAGAGGATTTTGAGCTGACGCCGCGCGAACGGAATATTATCGCGCGACATATGTTTCCGCTGGTGCCAGTGCCGCCGACGTGTCGCGAGGCATGGATTGTGTGCCTGGCAGATAAATGGTGCGCGCTGCGCGAGACGGTCGCCGGCCGTCTGCCGCGCAAAGACGGCGTGAACGATTTGAACGAGGGCTCGAGTGACGGCTCGAGTAAAGCATCGAGCGAAAAGAGGAGAGGGTAGACGGTGGAAACCGCGATTGATATGGCGTTTGGTGGCGCGACGCTTGCCGCCTGTCCACTCTCGGCACTGGTGCTCTCGTTTGCCTTTTACGGGTTTTGCGGCTGGGCATGGGAGTCGACAGTATGCGCCATGCTTAACCAAGGACGCTTCGCCAACAGCGGATTCTTGCTGGGGCCGTGTTGTCCTATCTATGGTGTGGGCGGCATAGCCTGCTGGCTTTTGCTGCGCGGGATTCCGGATACCTCGGGCCAGTTTGTCGCGGCGGCGCTTGTATGCAGCGTAATCGAGTACAGCGTGGGCCTTCTATTGGAAAAGACAACAGGCGCGCGCTTTTGGGATTACTCGCACCTGCCGTTTAATTTGCATGGACGCATCTGTCTGTACTGGGCCTGCGCGTTTGGCCTGGGTGCGCTGTGCATTTGCCGTTTAGTGGAGCCGGCATTGCTGGGACTGCTCGGCCATCTGCCGGTGCTGATTGTGCGGCTGGCGGCCTTTATCGTCGCGGTCGCGATGATGGTCGATGCGGTGTGCTCTTTGGCCAGCTGGCGCCGTTTGTCCGATCAGCTGGAGCGTGTGCGCGCCGACCTTGCCGACCGCATCAACGAGTCGCTTGCCGACGCGTCTGACTCCATGCTCGAACGTATTCCCGATTCGGCGATCGACTCGGTGGCGCAGACGCATATCCGCAGCCGTGCCGTTAACGCGTGGCTGGCCGAGCTGGGCGACGCAACGCTCGATGCCCTGCGTGAGAAGGCTTCGATGCCGACGTTTATCTCGGACGGCGCTCATGGCCTGGCGCTTGCCGCCCGCCGCGTGGCCGATGCCGCGCCGAGCGTGCCCCATCCATCGCTCGCCCGTCTCCGTGCCGGCAGGCGCGCGAACCGTCCGGTGCCGAGTGTGTCGCTCAGTCGTCGCGACCTGCGCTTCTTCAATGCCTTCCCGCGCTTGCGCATCAACCGCTACGAGGGTGTCATTCGAGCAACTAATCTCCGCGACCGCGCTCACGAGCTGTTTCGGCGCTAGCCGGGACGGGCGCGCTCACGGCCCCCTTGCTCGCGTATTCCCGTTCGTTTCGCGCCCGTTGCTGCGCCGTTTCCAAGATTGCGGCGCCGTTGGAGATGGCACGATCTGGGTCGAGCCGGTCGAGGAAGCTATCCGCATCCGTACCGGCGAACACGGCCCTTCTGCGGTGTAGGACAATCTTTCGCCTGACGGGTGCGCCTCTCTTGGGGCGCGCTCATTCTCGTCTACAATATCGTGCAGACGAAGGAGAGGCATGCCCATGATCAAGATGTTTGCGAGTGACTTAGACGGAACGCTGCTGAACGCCCTGCACGAGGCAGATGGGACCATTCGCCGTGCCATTCGCGAGCTGACCGAGGCTGGCCTGCATGTGGTTCCCGCGACCGGACGCTCGACGTTGCCGATCGGCGAGCATGGCTTTACGGGGCTAGCGCTCGATGCCTGCTGCTCCAACGGGTCCATCGTGCGCGACAGCCATGGCGAGGTGCTCAAGACCTGGACTATCGACCCACAGATTACCGAGGAGCTGCTCAAGGAGTTCCCGGATATCTGTTTTGACTGTTCCACGCCCGATGGTATGTTCTCGAGCGGATCGTTCGAGATGCACCAGGCGGGTTTTAAGAAGGACAGCCCTATCAAGCGCATCGTGATGCGCGGTATGCGAGCACGTGGCGGGTACCACGAGGAACAGTATTTCGACCAGTCGATCGGTGACATCCTGCGCCACGATGTGTGCAAGATCAACTGCCGCGTGATCTCGCCCGAGCTGGAGCGCGACCTTAAGGCCTATCTGGCCGAGCGCTCGGACCGCGTGGTCAACGCGCCGTTCGATCCGGTGATGTTCGAGATCACGGACGTGGCGTGCAACAAGGGCGAGAGTGTGGCCTGGCTGGCGGGCTACTACGGCATTGCCGAGGATGAGGTCGCGGTCTACGGTGACGGCGGCAATGACATAGCCATGCTCAAGCGCTTCCGTCATAGCTATGCCACCAAGAATGGCAGTGACGCGGCAAAGGCCGCCGCGAGCGCGACCATCGGCAGCTGTATGGCCCATGCCGTCCCCAAGCACATGCTCGCCACCATGCGCAAGCAGAATTCCCACACCGTAATCGAATAATGAAACAAAGGGACAGCCCCTCTGCCACATGGGAGATGCCGGCTTTTGGCGTATGGGACTGTTACGCTTTCGCCACCAACATATTTCGAGTTATTCGGCCTGTCGGAGGTCGTTAAATGGCTAAAGATGCCCTCTCAGGAACATTCATACCTCTAATGGTGTTTGATTCGGTGACGTAAGTGAGCAAATGGGCATGTATGCACTCAAATAAGAACAAAAACTCTCAGATAATCCCGGCGGTGCATTTATACAGAACCAGCAGCGTGGCCGAATAACTCGAAAAATGTAGGTAGCAGTTCGGCGACAAGCTCGGGTATGGCGAAGGAACTGTTCCTTCGCCATACCCGAGCTCCGATCTTCTGAAATGCGAACAAACATTCGCATATCTAACTGCGCTTTGATAGAATCGGTATCGTTGACGGCAGTTCCATGTGCCGGGCAGCGCCCTCCATCTGATGGGAGGTGATGCCCATGACTGATTTGATTGATTTCGTGAGGCTTCTGACCGTTTTGGTCTCGCTTCTCACGATGCTTATCGGGCTTTCCGAGGCACTCAAGCAGCGTTCGAAGCGCAACAGAAGGGGTCGCCGCCGCTAAGGCGTTGACCCCCTAATGCAAACAACGACGCTGCCCAGCTTAGCAGAACTTGGGCTGCCGTCGACACTATTCTACCCATGAATGCCATTTTGGACAATTGGTAATGCCGCTCCAAAAGCCAGGCGGGTTGTGATAAAGGGACAGTCCCTTTGCCACAACCCAAATATTGCCTTTACGTGTTGATGCACACGGTGTGCAATAATACTCGCACTGTGCAATAGCGCACAGGCTGAGTAACAAGGAGGACGCTTGTCCCAGCTCGAGAAATGCGATCGCCGGTCCCTTCGCTCGCAGCGTGCCCTTCGCCAGGCGCTTGCCAGCGAACTTGCCGAAAGCGGTGATCTTTCGCGCATTAATGTCGCGTCGCTCACCGAGCGCGCTGGCCTTACGCGTCGCACGTTCTATTCGCACTACTGCGATATCCCCGACTTTATCAATCAAATCGAGGATGGCTTGCTGGCCGAGATCCGTGAACGCATTGAGCTCATCACCGCAGCTCAGCTGCCTGATCTCTATCACAACATCGATGAGCTCGAGCCGGCGCCCGGTTCGGTTGAGCTGCTGCGTTATCTTGCGGCCAACCGCGACTTAATCGGTGCGCTGCTGGGCCCGGGCGGCGATCAAGCCTTCATTAAAAAGATCATCGACACCGCCCGCGAGGCCGTGGTGCCGCGTGCGCAGACGGGCATTTTGGGCCTGGCGCTGGGCACATTCTTTGACTACTACGTCACCTACGTCGTGAGTGCCGAGGTCGGTCTGATCCAGCGCTGGTTTGAGCGTGGGCTCACCGAATCGCCCGAGGCCATGGCACGCATTATGACGGTGCTCGCTTTTGTGCGCCCTGGTGACCTGTATGGCCAACCCATCGATATCAACGTGCCGGAATACGGCATGAAGCTATTGAACTTGCAGCTCGAGGACGCGGCCGACACCGCCGCAACCGTCGAGTCCAACAACTAAGAGGAGAGACAATGAGCAAACTCGTCGAGGGCATTAAGGACCGCATGGTCGCTGCCGCACGCGAGGCCGCGCCCACCGTGATGGACGCCGCGCAGAAGGCCGCGGCCGCGGCTGCCGAGAAAGTTGCCGAGGCAGTTGCCGATGCCAAGAACGCGGCTGGGGAGACGTCCGTCGCTAGCGAGCCCGTCGTCACCGAGCCCGTAACTGCTACCGCCGCCCACGCCCCCGAAGGCGCGATCTTCAACCCCGAGAACGTTCGTGGCAACCTGCACCTGGGCATCGACGTGGGCTCCACCACCGTTAAGCTCGCCGTGCTCAACGACGACTACCAGATCGTCTACGCCAAGTACCAGCGCCACCACACCGACGTCCGTGCCTGCGCCCGCGACTTGTTCGAGGGTGCCGCGACCGTGCTGCCAGCTGCCCAAATGACCTGCGCCATTACCGGCTCGGGCGGCCTGCTGCTGTCCCAGTGGCTCGACCTGGAGTTTGTCCAGGAGGTCATCGCCAGCAAGCGCGCCGTCGAGACCCTCATCCCTGCCACCGATGTCGCCATCGAGCTGGGCGGCGAGGACGCCAAGATCATCTACTTCGACAACGGCATCGAGCAGCGCATGAACGGTACCTGCGCCGGCGGCACGGGCGCCTTCATCGATCAGATGGCCACTCTGCTGCACACCGACGCGAGCGGCCTCAACGAGCTCGCGGCCAACGCCACCACCATCTATCCCATCGCCAGCCGCTGCGGCGTTTTTGCCAAGACCGACGTGCAGCCGCTGCTCAACGAGGGCGCCCGCCCCGAGGACGTGGCTGCCTCCATCTTCCAGGCCGTCGTGACCCAGACCATCTCGGGCCTGGCGTGCGGCCGTCCCATCCGCGGCAACGTCGCCTTCCTGGGCGGCCCGCTGCAGTATCTCTCCGAGCTGCGCCACCGCTTCTACCTCACGCTCAACCTGGACGAGGAGCACCGCATTGTGCCCCAAAACGCTCACCTGTTTGTGGCGAGCGGCGCCGCCATGGCGCACGAGTCCAACAAGCTCAGCACGTTCCCGCAGCTCATCGAGGCCATCGATGCCCTGGGTGACACACAAGGTGCCGAGGTCGAGCGTCTGGATCCGCTCTTTGCCAACGACGAGGACTTTGCCGAGTTCAAGACCCGCCACGACCAGGAAGTCGTCCCCAAGGGCAAGCTCGACGGCTACACCGGCCGCGTGTTCATCGGCATCGACGCCGGCTCCACCACCATGAAGGCCGCGCTCGTGGGCGAGGACGGTCAGCTGCTGCACACCTGGTACGGCAACAACAACGGCGACATCCTGGGCACGGCCAAGGTCATCATGGCCGATTTCTACAACCACATCCCCGCCGGCTGCACTATCGGCCACGTGACCACCACGGGCTATGGCGAGGCGCTGCTCATCGAGGCCCTCAAGGCCGATTCCGGCGAGATCGAGACCGTTGCGCACCTGCGTGGCGCCAAAGCATTCCTGCCCGGTGTCGAGTTTATCCTGGACATCGGCGGTCAGGACATGAAGTGCCTGCGCGTCAAGGACGGTGTTATCGAGCACATCATGCTCAACGAGGCCTGCTCGTCGGGTTGCGGTAGCTTTATCGAGAGCTTCGCCGTCTCTATGAACATGGACGTGCGCGCGTTCGCCGATGCCGCCATCCATGCCAAGGCCCCCGTCGACCTGGGCAGCCGCTGCACGGTCTTTATGAACTCGCGCGTCAAGCAGGCGCAAAAGGAAGGCGCCACGGTGGGCGACATCGCGGCCGGCCTGTCCTATTCCGTCATCAAGAACGCCCTGTTCAAGGTTATTAAGCTGCGCGACCCCAAGGAGATCGGCAGCCAGGTGATCGTCCAGGGCGGCACCTTTATGTCCGATGCCACGCTGCGTGCGTTTGAGCAGCTCACTGGCGTTCACGCCGTGCGTCCCGACATCGCCGGCTGCATGGGCGCCTATGGTGCGGCCTTGCTCGCCCGCGATCGCGCTGGCGCCGACGGCACCTCGACCATCCTTTCGGCCGAGGACATCGCGCACCTCACCGTGACGCAAAAGCATGTCCGCTGCGGCCGTTGCTCTAACAACTGCCAGCTTACCGTCAACGACTTTGGCGGCGGCAGGCGCTTCATTACCGGCAACCGCTGCGAGAAGGGCGCCGGC
Source organism: uncultured Collinsella sp. (assembly GCA_902493835.1). Taxonomy (GTDB): domain Bacteria; phylum Actinomycetota; class Coriobacteriia; order Coriobacteriales; family Coriobacteriaceae; genus Collinsella. Next base: position 12,560 of record CABURG010000019.1, read on the forward strand.
CACAAAAAGCAGAAGACCGAGGCCCCCAACCTCTTCAAAAAGAAAAACGAGTTGCTCTTTAACCGCGAGGTGCTGAGCCCCGACGAGGCCCCGCGCGGCACCGTCGGCATCCCGCGCGCGCTCAACATGTACGAGAACTACCCCTTCTGGCATGCGTTCTTTACGCGCCTGGGCTTTAGCGTGCAGCTGTCCGACCAGTCAAGCAAGAAGACCTACCAGGCGGGCATCGAGTCCATGCCGTCCGAGAGCGTGTGCTACCCGGCAAAGATGAGCCACGGCCATGTGATGAACCTTATCGACCGCGATGTCGACTTTATTTGGATGCCGTGCGTGCGCTGGGAGCGCAAGGAAGATCCGACGGCTGGCAACTGCTATAACTGCCCCATCGTCATGAGCTACCCCACGGCGCTGGCGCTCAATATCGACGAGATCCGCGAGCAGAACATCGAGTTCCTGTACCCGTTTGTGCCCTATCACGACAAGACCGAGCTCAAGCGCCGTCTGTACCAGGTGCTCGCCGTCGACCGCGTGGCCGATGCGCAAGCCGGTCGCGGTCGCGTGCGCGGTCCCAAAATCACGCGCTCCGAGGTCGATGCCGCCGTCAACGCTGCCTTTGAGGCCGACGCGCGCTTCCACGAGGACATCCAGACCATGGGCGAGGAGGCCCTTAAGTGGGTCGAGGACCACGGCGGCCACGGCATCGTACTCGCCGGCCGTCCCTACCACAACGACCCCGAGATCAACCACGCCCTGCCCGAGCTTATTTCGAGCTTTGGCTTTGCGGTCTTTACCGAGGATTCGCTCGCGCACCTGGTAAAGCCCGAGCGTCCGATTCGCGTCGTCGACCAGTGGATGTACCACAGCCGCCTGTACGCCGTCGCCCGTTTTGTGACGATGCGCAACGACCTGGACCTGATTCAGCTCAACTCTTTCGGCTGCGGTCTCGATGCCCTGACTACCGACCAGGTGCAGGAGATCCTGGAGGCCAGCGGCAAGATCTACACCGTGCTCAAGATCGACGAGGTGTCCAACCTGGGCGCCGCGCGCATCCGCATCCGCTCACTCATGGCCGCGCTTAAGGACCAGGAGGCCGAGCGCTTGGCCGAGGCCACGGCCGCGGGCGAGGCCTACGAGCAGGGCGATGCCGCGCCGGTGGCGCCCTCCAAGGATGCCCCCGCGTTCGCGAGCCGCAAGTACACGTTCGAGGCGCAGCGTGAGAGCGCCTCGACCGCGTGGCCCAAGGTACCCTTCACCGAGCAGATGCGCGACGAGGGCTACACCATCCTGTGCCCGCAGATGGCGCCGATTCACTTTGACCTGGTCAAAGAGGTGTTCCGCGGTGCTGGCTACAACTTGGAGCTGCTGCCCTCGACCGACCACGATGCCGTCGAGGCCGGCCTGCGCTATGTGAACAACGACATTTGCTACCCGTCGATCCTGGTGACGGGCCAGATTATGGAGGCCATCGAGAGCGGTCGGTACGACCTGTCCAAGACGGCCGTGGTCATCAGCCAGACCGGCGGCGGCTGCCGTGCCACTAACTACATCGCACTCATCCGCAAGGCACTGCGCGAGAGCGGCCACCCCGAGATCCCGGTGATCTCGCTTTCGGCCGTGGCGCTCGGCGAGGATAATCCTGGCTTTAAGATTACGCCGGCGCTGCTCAAGCAAGCAGTCTACGCGGTGCTCTTTGGCGACGTGATGATGCAGATGCTCTACCGCTGCCGCCCGTACGAGGCCACGCCCGGTGCCGCCAACGCACTCTATGAGGAGTACATGGCGCGCGCCCGCAAGCTGGCGCCTAAGTTTAACCGCCACAACTACACCAAGCTGTGCCGCGAGGCCATCCGCGCGTTCGACACCATGCCGCTCGTGGGCGAGGGCACCAAGCCGCGCGTGGGCGTGGTCGGCGAGATTCTGGTCAAGTTCCATCCCACGGCCAACAACCACGTGGTCGATGTGATTGAGCGCGAGGGCTGCGAGGCCGTGGTGCCGGGCCTGCTCGACTTCTTCCTGTACTCCATGAGCAACGCCGAGCTGCAGAAGGACGAGCTGGGAAGCTCTGCCACTACGCGTGCGGGTATGCAGGCGCTTATCAAGCTCGTGGACTGGATGCGCACGCCGGTGGAGGAGATGCTCGAAAAGTCCCGCCGCTTTGAGGCGCCCGAGCGCATCGGCACCATGGCCGACAAGGCCCGCACGGTGCTTTCGGTGTGCAACAACATGGGCGAGGGCTGGCTGCTCACGGCCGAGATGCTCGATCTGATCGATCACGGTGCGCCCAACATCATCTGCACGCAGCCCTTCGCGTGCCTGCCCAATCACGTGGTGGGCAAGGCCGTGATCAAGGAACTGCGCCGCCAGCACCCCGAGAGCAACATCGTCGCGGTGGACTACGACCCCGGTGCGTCCGAGGTCAACCAGCTCAACCGCATTAAACTCATGATCAGCGTGGCCAAGGAAAACATGCGCGCCGGCAAGGGCTTTAAGCTCGAGAAGGTGGCGCCGCTCGCGATGGACGAGGTCACCGGCCAGATGCGCGCTCACGACGGCTGTGTGAGCTGCGGCTCGGTCGACGAGAGTGCCGTGGCGTCGGTCGCTGAGCGTCTGGGACGCGGCATTAAGAAGTAATTGGCCTGCTTTGGGCTGGATATGAGAGAAACGGGTGGCAGCCGTGCCGGCTGCCACCCGTTTTTGCTGGACATATGTTGCGTAAATCGTTTTGTCACAGCCTTCTGTGCACTCGAATTTCGGAAGTGCGGGGAAAAACGCGAACCTCCCGAGCACACCGCCTTTTTAGACTCTCGCGACCTGCGGTTTTGTTGCTAAAAAAGTCCGTCTGGTCGGCGGAACTCGATTTTTCACCGCACTTCCGAAAAAGCGGTCCAGCAGCGTTAAAAGGGGCCTCCAAAATCGAGAGATAATGAACAGGTGTTGCCGTTCGCCGCAAATTACCGTCCGTTTATAGAACCCATGCCCGACGTGCAGCCCTCTTACGGTTGAATAAATACACATCTATGGAATTACGTAAGAGAGGACCGTTCCATGAGCTACAAGACCGTTTGCGTTGCTGGCGGCGGCGTGTTGGGAAGCCAGATTGCCTTTCAGGCTGCCTACTGCGGCTTTGATGTAACGATTTGGCTGCGCAGCGAGGGCAGCATCGGCCGCACCCAGCCCAAGATCGATCATGTGCGCGAGGAGTACATCGCGGCAATCGAGGGTATGGCGGACGGCACGGGCGAGTGGTGCTCCGGTATCGCCGATAGCGGCAAGCCCTTCGACAAAGAGGTGGCACTCGCCGCCGTTGAACGCGCCTACTCCACACTCAAGCTGGAGCTCGATCTTGCAAAGGCAGTGGCCGACGCCGATTTGGTCATCGAGTCTATGGCTGAGGACACCCAGGCAAAGATTGACTTCTACAAGAAGCTCGCCCCGGTTCTCCCGCAAAAGACCGTCGTCGTGACCAATTCCTCCACGCTGCTGCCGAGTACCTTTGCCAAGTACACCGGCCGCCCCGAGAAGTACCTGTCGCTGCACTTTGCCAACTCTATCTGGAAGAACAACGTGACCGAGGTCATGGCACAGGACCAGACCGACAAGCGCTACTTCGATGAACTCGTCGACTTTGCCAACGACATCCGCATGCTGGCGCTTCCCGTCAACAAGGAAAAGAACGGCTACCTGCTCAACTCCATGTTGGTGCCGTGGCTGCTTTCGGGCCTGGACCTGTACGTCTCGGGCGTCAGCGACCCTAAGAGCATCGACCTCGCATGGACGCGCGGCACCGGCGCGCCTAAGGGCCCGTTCCGCGTGTTCGACACGGTGGGCATCCAGACGGCCTACAACATCGTTATGCAGTATCAGAAGGTCCCGGGCCTGGTGAGCCCGCTGCTCAAAAAGATGATGATGCCCTACAACTTTAAGGCTATGGCGTCCGTCCTCAAGAAAATGCTCGACGAAGGCAAGCTGGGCGAAAGCTCGGGCGAGGGCTTCTTCAAGTACTAAAAATGATCCCTCGGGGACGGAGGAAAACGGATCATTTTTGGTCGCCAGCAGTGAGAAGATGGACCCAGAAATAGAAAGGAGTGGCAATGGGCCGGCTCGGACTTTGAGGACAAGTTACTGCAGGCCCAGGGCGATTTTTCGCTCAATGCGGGCCAGCACAGCGTGACGTATCTGCCGAGTTCTGACATGGCAACGACCGGTCGCTACCAAGTGCTGCTGTACGACAACAACTTTGGCGCGGCCGAGAGCTATCCCAAGTTCGACTGGGGCCAGCTGGGCGCCGCGGTGGTGACCGATTACAACGAGGGCACGCATTCGTTTGGGCGCATCTTTACAGTGGACGAGACGGCGCGCACCTACGAGCTTGTGGACCAGATCGCAGTACCGTTTTCAGGTTACGTCAGCAGCGCGCAGCGCGTCGGCAATTCGAACAGCATGCTCGTGGCATCGGGCCAGGCCAAGACCTTTACCGAGTGCGATCGGTACGGTCTGGCCATTACCACCTACGAGATGGAGGCCGAGAAGTACATCTATCGCGTGTACAAGTACGAGCTGTAGGGCCGCGCTTAGGTTTGACCAATGGAGTATGAAAACACGCCGTTCGCCGATGCCCCCTCCGCGAGTGGCAGCCATATGGTTTGATGTTAGAAACATATAGTTGTCGCCAGCCTGCTGGCGACGTCCCCCCTGATATCGGAGGTTCCGGGTATGTTTCGCGCTCCGTTAAACAACTATCGGTTGGGCTAACTATGGGTCGCAGTGCTATTTCGATAACCCTTGCAGTGGTCTGTCTGGCTGTGCTCCTGGGCGCTACAGGGCTGTTTGCTATAAGCCGAGAAACGTCCTATATGCAGGAATGCGCTTCCGAAGGGTTTGCCATTGATGGTTACTATCGAGATGACAAGACGAGTCGGGAAACCCTGGCTTTTCTTGAGGAGGACAACTGTCGATGGCAGCTGGTCGACCAAGACGGAATCTGCACAGATGGGCAGTTTAAGCGTACGGATGACCCCAACATCCTGATATTAAAGAAGGAAAACGGCGAAGAATTCGGTACGGTCCACGTGGCGTATATGTCACGCCGACGCGAGCAGGGCCAGCTCTATCTATTTAGAGATAGCAAAGTGACCCGATTTTATCTGGTGAGCACCAAACCTGCGTTTATGGTGGAGTCTGGCGATGTCGATGCGGACGTCTGATTCACGGCAATAAAACAGCGAGCGGGGCTCGAGTGTGAACTGCACCCTGCTATTTGCTCGTGTCCGTATCGCGTCTGCGCCTCGTCGTAGCTTGCGTCCGTGCGAGCATTCATCCCGCGCCGGCATCGCTTTACGTCAAATTCCACGCGATCGAGTTCGGGCACGTTGAGGTCGATGAGCTTGCGGGCGACGTGACGGTCGTGTGCCCCGAGCGCCTCGCTTGTCGTCACGTGGGCGACTATCTCGCGCTCGACAATACCCTCTTCCTCGCCTTCGGTGGCCGAGGTCTCGACGGCGACGGTGTAGTCCTTAAAGCCCGGCAGCACCGCGGCAAGCTCGCGCGTGGTTTCGGTGACGCCGTAGCGGTCCTGCACGC
>CABURG010000020.1 GCA_902493835.1 uncultured Collinsella sp.
GGTGGCCACAAGGAGATCATGGAGTCCATCATCGGCGACCTCGCCAAGGTTGGCGTTACCGCTGTCTCCGATACCCCCGAGTGGTCTGCCCTGCTCGAGCAGTATCAGAACTTCAACTATCAGTTCGGTCGTCTGGGCTGGATTGCCGACTACCCGATCATGGACAACTTCCTGTATCCGCTGTTCCACTCCGACTCCCTCGGTGGCGACAACCGCTCTGGTTACAACAACCCCGAGTTCGACGCCAAGGTCGACGAGGCTCGCACTACGGTTGACGACAAGGAGCGCGTCGCTAAGATGCAGGAGGCCGATGCAATGGTCGCTGCCGACTGCCCGGTCATCCCGGTGATGTTCTACACGCACACCATCGCCGGCTCCGATCGCATCAAGCACCTCTATGTCGATCCGCAGAAGCACGCCGATCTGGGTACCGCTGAGCTCGCTTAAGAGTTTGCAGCTTCCGTGAGGGTCAAGTATTTACGTAGACCTCATGGGAAACATACAGTTCTCCCTAACCTGGGGTAAACTGGCCGATGGTAATTTTGGGATGCCGGTCTGGCGATCGGCATCCCATTTAGGTTAATCCCTAGATAGGGGAGTGGTATGGGTAAGTACATCGTTAAACGTGTGCTTCAGTTCATCCCGGTGTTTTTGGGCGTTACGCTGATTCTGTTCGCCCTCCAGAATATCGTGCCGGGAGATCCGATCAAGCTGATCGGTGGAGACAAGGCTCTGTCCCCCGAGGTGGAGCTTCAGCTTCGTGTTCGCTATCACCTGGTCCAGACGGACGAGGACGGCAACGCGATCCTTGACGAGAACGGCGACCCCGTTCAAACGTCGCTCGTGGACCGTTACTTGTATTACATGAACGGCCTGCTTCATGGCGATCTGGGCAATTCGTATCAGCGCAAGCTGCCGGTTACGGAAATTTTTGCCCAGAAGTATCCGTATACGGTCAAACTTGCCGCGTGCGCCATCGTGCTCGAGGCAATCATGGGTATCGGTGCGGGTATCATTTCGGCGGTAAAGCGTTATTCCTTCTGGGATATTTTGGTAACGCTCACCACGTCGATCCTCGTTGCGGTCCCGGCCTTCTGGCTCGGTATGTTGCTGCAGCTGTTCTTTGGCGTCATCCTCAAGGACGCTACGGGCGGTGCAATCTCCATGCCGATCTCGGGTGCCGGCGGTTCCAGCTCTCAGTATCAGGATTGGATGCACTATGTGCTTCCGACCATTACGCTGGCTTCGGTTTCGACCGCTTATGCCGCCCGCATTATGCGCTCGCAGCTGCTTGACGTCATGAACCAGGATTACATCCGTACGGCAAAGGCCAAGGGTCTCTCCAATCGCGCGATCATCGTCAAGCATGCGCTTAAGAATGCACTCATCCCCGTCGTTACCTATATTGGTGTCGACTTTGGTGGCATGCTTTCGGGCGCCATCCTGACCGAGACGGTTTTTAACTGGCCCGGTATCGGCTATGAGGTCTATCGCGCCATTAGCATGCGTGACTGGCCCATCGTTATGGGCGGCGTTACGCTCATCGTCGTCGTCGTCATGGTGATTAACCTGCTCGTCGACATTAGCTATGCATTCCTCGACCCGCGCATCCGCCTTGGCGGTCCGTCGGATAAGGCCTAAGGGAGGTACGTCTCATGCAGGAAACTGATTCTCAGTCTCAGGAGCAGGCTACCGCCACCAAGGCCGCATCTGCTCCCGCCAAGTCCCGCACGCTGTGGGGTGACGCTTTTAAGCGTCTTCGCAAGAACAAGCTCGCCGTTATCGGTGTCTGCTGGATCATCATCGTCGTTTTGGTTGCCCTGACCGCAGATCTGTGGGCTAAGCCCTGGCTCGGTTCGCCGACGGCTTCCGACTCGACCACCATGGCCGAGACGTCGCTGTTGGCTCCGTGTGCAGAGCACCCGTTTGGCACCGACGCCCTTGGTCGCGACATTCTCGTCCGCGTTATCTACGGTGCACGCGTTTCGCTGTCCGTCGGCATTATGGCCACCGCGATCTCCACGGTGATCGGTCTGGTCATGGGTGCTCTGGCCGGTTTCTACGGCGGGATCTGGGATACGATCATCATGCGCTGTGCGGACATCTTCCTGGCGTTCCCGTACGTGCTGTTCGTTGTCGCCATGATCGCCGTTATCGGCCGTGGTCTTCAGAACGTCTTTATCGCCATCGGTATTCTCGGCTGGCCTTCGATTGCGCGCGTCTTCCGCTCTGCAATCTTGACGGTCAAAGAAAACGACTATGTTGACGCTGCGCGCGCGATGGGTGCATCTGATGCTCGTATCGTAGTGCGTCACATCTTCCCGAACTCCGTCGCCTCCATCGTGGTCTACGCGACCATGAACATTGGTGGCGCCATTCTGACCGAGTCCGCTCTGTCCTTCCTCGGCATGGGCGTTATTCCGCCTACGCCTTCGTGGGGCTCCATGATTCAGGACGGTCAGCAGTATCTTCTGACTGCTCCCTGGATGATGATCATGCCCGGTCTGGCAATTCTCTCGACGGTGCTCGCCTTCACCCTGCTGGGTGACGGTCTGCGCGACGCCCTCGACGTCAAGATGAAGGACGCATAAGGATGAAGAAGAACAAGAACTATGTGGACCTGAAGGACCAGCCGGTTCCCGAGGGCCAGCATCTGCTCGAGGTCGATGACCTTAAGATGTATTTCCATACCGAGGATGGTGTCGTTCGCGCTGTCGACGGTGTGTCCTACACGCTCGATCGCGGCGAGACCCTGGGTGTCGTCGGTGAGTCCGGCTCCGGTAAGTCCGTGACCGCCATGACCATCATGGGCCTCATCTCGATGCCTCCGGGAAAGATCGAGGGCGGCGACGTTCGCTATCGCGGTCGTTCTATCCTCGAGATGACCGAGGAAGAGATGCAGCACATTCGCGGAAACGACATCGCGATGATCTTCCAGGATCCTATGACCTCCTTGAACCCGGTCTATAAGATCGGCAAGCAGGTGGGCGAGGGCCTTCGTCTGCACCGTGGCTACTCCAAGCAGGAGGCGCTCAAGCGCGCTACCGAGCTTTTGGACCTCGTGGGTATCCCCGAGCCCGAGAAGCGCGTCAATGAGTATCCGCACCAGTTCTCCGGCGGTATGCGTCAGCGTGTCATGATCGCTATGGCTCTTGCCTGCGATCCCGATATCCTGATTGCCGACGAGCCCACGACGGCTCTGGACGTTACCATTCAGGCTCAGATTATCGAGCTCATGCAGGAAATGCAGGAGAAGAACGGCAACGCCATCATCATGATTACCCATGACCTGGGCGTCGTTGCCGATATGGCCGATAAGATCATGGTTATGTACGCCGGCCGTCCCGTCGAGTTCGGTACTGCTGAGGAAATCTTCTACGAGAGTCGCCACCCCTACACCTGGGGCCTTATCCGCTCCATCCCGGAGCAGGCCATCGAAGAGAAGAAGCCGCTTACGCCGATTCACGGCAACCCGCCTTCGCTCATGAACCTGCCTGAGGGCTGCGTGTTCTCGCCTCGTTGTCCCTATGCGACGGACAAGTGCCGCAAGCAGCGCCCCGAGCGCGTTGTCACCGAGTCTGGTCATTACTCTGCGTGCCACTACTCCGGTGACCCCGAGTTCCTCAAGAACGCTCCTGAGACGTCCCGTACGCGCAAGGATTCCAAGAAGGGAGGCGAGGCGTAATGGCAGATACCAACGAGCGTACTCCGCTGCTGAAGGTCGAGCACCTCTCTAAGGAGTTCCCCGCTGAGTCCGGCATGTTCGCCAAGCGCTTCTCCAAGCGTGTTGTCTCTGCAGTAAATGACATTTCGTTCGAGATTTATCCGGGCGAGACCTTTGGTCTGGTTGGTGAGTCTGGTTGCGGTAAGTCCACGACGGGTCGCACCATCATGCGCCTGACCAAGCCGACCGCCGGTAAGGTGTTCTTCCAGGGTAAAGATGTTGCCGAGATGAGCAAGCATGAGATCAAGGACATGCGTCGCGAGATGCAGTTCATCTTCCAGGATCCCTATGCTTCGCTCAATCCCCGTATGACCATCGGCGAGATCGTCTCCGAGCCCATGACCATTCATGGCGTGGGTACCAAGGAGGAGCGTATCGAGCGCGTCCGCGAGCTGCTGGACGTCGTCGGTCTGAATCCCGAGCACATCAACCGTTATCCGCACGAGTTCTCGGGCGGCCAGCGCCAGCGTGTCGGCATCGCCCGCGCGTTCGCTCTGAAGCCCAAGCTGATTATCTGCGACGAGCCTGTCTCTGCACTTGACGTATCCATTCAGGCCCAGGTTCTGAACCTTCTTAAGGAGCTCCAGGACAAGTTCGGTACCGCGTATCTGTTTATCGCTCACGACCTGTCCGTCGTGCAGCACATTTCCGATCGCGTTGCCGTTATGTATCTGGGTAAGATGGTTGAGGTTTCGGACTGGAAGACGCTCTACAGCGAGCCTCACCATCCGTACACGCAGTCGCTGCTGTCTGCCGTGCCGGTTCCCGATCCTGATATCCAGAAGACCCGCAAGCGCATCATCCTTGCCGGCGATCCGCCGTCACCGCTGGATCCGCCGACCGGCTGCCGTTTCCACACGCGCTGCCCGATCGCGCAGGGTATCTGCTCTGAGAAGCTTCCCGAGTTTAAGGAAGTCGCACCGGGTCACTGCTGCGCCTGCCACTTCGCCGAGCCGTTCCCGATCAAGGAATCGCACATCGACCTGTAGTCGGTTGTACTCGTCCGGGCCCACCCTGGTGTTACTTTTCAGAACGTCCTCGGACATGCAAGAAACCCCCGCTGCGCACTTCGTGCGGCGGGGGTTTCTTGCGTCCTGCGGATTGTTCTGAAAAGTAACACCAGGGCGGGCCCTACGTTAACTCGGCAGGGGGAGTGCGATTCCCTGATCGCTCACTTAATCTGATGAGAAATTGAGAGAGGCCGGAGCGTTTGCTCTGGCCTCCCCATATAAGGGCTCGGCAAAGCCGAGCCACTAAATTTATATCAGCTCCAGAACATGTTCGAGAACGGTGTCTGGAGTACGTGGACGTAGGTCCCGAATCGGTGTTGCCTCCCGGCGCATTCCGCAGGGGGAGCGATATTTTGCAGCACGAAGTGCGCAGCAAAATATCGCTCATGCCCGAGGACGCGCCGGGAGGCAACACCGATTCGGGGCCGGACATATAGATCTACCAGCGCATTCACAAATTCGTAAACTTTTTTCAAAAAAGTGCTTGCGCAGTTCTCAAAACTTAGGTTATTATCTTCCTCGTTGAACGCGCGGGTCCAACAAAACGAACCGCAAATCAACAACATAGCATGTCGGAGTGGCGGAATTGGCAGACGCGCTAGCTTGAGGTGCTAGTGACCGCTTTTTGGTCATGCGGGTTCAAGTCCCGCCTCCGACACCATCGCATTTGAGAAGCCTCTTCGGAGGCTTTTTTGTTACCGATAGACGATGAGGTTCACGATGGAAACGCTTGAGCGCAACGAGTGGGCAGACGTTGCCCAATTGGTCGAGATCACGAGCGATGCTGTCATTATTTGCGAGCTCGACGGAACCATTTTGCATGTGAATAATCGCTTACTTGGTTTGATGTGCGAGGAACGCGCCGACGTCATCGGTGGAGATGTTAAAGACGTCCTGTACTCGTCCGCTTTTGAACGTGCGACGGAACATCGTCTGCCATTTGAAACTGATGGCTCCGAGAACGAACTGATGCTCAAGCTGAGTGACGGCTCTTTTATTCCCGTCTTGGTTCGCGCGGGCTCCGTAACGCCTCCGCGCATCTTTGGGCGCCGCGCACCACGTGTCCTGGTGGCGCTTCACAGTATCGAGGAGCAGTATTCTCACGACCGTCAACTCAAGCGTGCGTTATCGGAGCTCAGAGTAGCGAACAAGCGTCTCTCCGGCACGCTCTCGGTCATTATGAGTACCGTGGGTTCCGATGAGTTACCCAGCCTGCTTGATACCGTTTTAAATCAGCTCGTCGGAACGCTCGATGCTTCTGGAGCTGCGATTTATTTTTCGGAGAGCGGCGGTTTTAAGCTCCGCGGTGTTTCCAAGGAGCTGTACGACAGCTACCTGCCCGAGTTTTTGCCGTATGGCGCTGGCATTCCGACGTATGTTCTTCGTGAGTCGCGTGCCTGTCGCTTGTCGATTCAACAGGACCTTGAGGGTGATAAGGCCGCCTCCGGTATGTTCATGGACCTGGACAATCGTTCTAAGCACCTGTTGCGCATGCAGGATATGCCTCCGTACCGCAGCGAGATCTGTCTTCCCGTTTTTTACGGTACGCAGATCCTTGGCGTGCTGGAAGTTGGTTGGAAACGCCCCCAGGCTCCGCTCGCCTATGACGTTAATGTACTCGAGGTCATTTGCGATTACCTGTCTATCCAGCTGGTCGGCATGGCATCGAGCCTTCGCTCCCGTCGCACGGCCGAGCTAGGCCGCTCGCTCAATGTCTTGCGTGATGAGTTGTTTACCTTTCTAGACGATTCCGCCGCGGCCACCCAGGCGGTATCGTCCGAGATCTGCAATATGCTTAACTGCCATTTTTGCCCTGTTGAGTATGACGCCAGTCTGGACTCCTACGTCATAGATTTTGAAGGCGGCAGTCGCGTTGCTTTGCCGGACGATCCCGAGAAGCTTTTCTTTTCCACGACGGCGCCGGCGGCACGTCTGGGGGCTGGCCCTGATGGCTTTGAGGCATCTGTTTTGGGCGGCACGAGTGCCGAGGACCTTAAACACGTCCGTATAACTCGCGTTGACGAATCGATGCCTATGGGAGGCTGGCTTAGGGCGCATGGTCTGCCTTGTCAAGGTCTCTACGTCGACTCCGGCATCGAGGCGGGGCGCCCGCGCTCTGAGGGTGATGGCAAACACAGTAACGACGCGATTGTTCCTGCTTCTGTTGCGAAGAGCCCGACTACGCGCGCGCTGCTGCTTCGTGATGGTAGCCAAGAGCCGATTGATGACCTTGAATATGACTACTTGGTGCACTTGGCGCATGACTTTGAACTGATCTACGAAGGCGAATCTCAAAAGCGCGAGGAGCGCCATATCGCTCAGACCCTCCAGATCGGCATGAGAAATTCCCTGGGGGATGTTCCGGGTATCGCAACCGATTCGGTGTACCTGTCTGCCACGAATTCGGCGTTGGTCGGCGGCGATTTCTATACGCTCATCCGTCTTCCCGACGACTGCGCCGTCATGATTCTGGGTGATGTGTCTGGCAAAGGCATTGAGGCCGCATCGATGTCCGCGCTCGTCAAGACGGCCCTGACGGCATATGCCTGGGAGGGCGCTGGACCGGCCCGCATGGCACGCTCCCTTAACAGCATGCTCATGGGCTTTTCGAGGGTCGAGACGTTCGTGACAGCCTTTATCGCCAAGATTGACCTTAAAGCCGGACGCGCAACGTATTGTTCGGCGGGCCATCCTCCGACCATGGTCATCAGGCCAGAGTCGATGCCGCTGGGTGGCGGCGAGTCCCGTGGGGGAGAGGTCGAGCTGCTTGGATGCCAATCGGGCGTAATCGGTGCCTTTGAGAGCATGGTGTACGAGACAGGCGTGTTTACGTTCGCCCCCGGCGACATGCTCTTCATGTATACGGATGGAACGATTGAGGCCCGCGACCGCACCGGAGCGTTCTTTGGCGAGCAGCGCTTGCGCGACCTTCTGCTTTCTGTTTCGGGGGAGGGCGTGTCGGGCATTTGCGGCAAGGTCTTGGGCGAGCTTGACCGATTTACCGAATCGGCGCTGGACGATGACATTGCATTGGTGTCCCTTGAGTTTTTACGGGGTCGTTCATAGACGACGCTGGGCGGGCCGAATCCGTATGGTTGGGGAAACGAATGCATCGAGTGGGCTTTTTTGGGGAACCATGGTCGTATGAATGAGTGGAATGACATAGCGGTTTTGACCCCACCAGGCGATATCGACATCGCCACGGTGCCTGCGCTGCGTCGGCGGTTGGATGCTTTGATTGGCCGCGGCGTGCGTCGTGTCGTCATCAACTGTCAGGCTGTTGGCTTTATCGATTCGACGGGCTTGGCATTCCTGCTTACGCGCGCTCGTGAGCTCATGAGGCGAGAAGGCCTGCTTTCGCTCGTCAATGCATCAGGTGAAGTTGTTCGCTTTTTGGAGATTGCTCGTCTTGTCGATATCCTTCATGTCGCGGGGCCGGCACGGGAGTCTATTCCCGCCATTCCGGTGGGGGAGCTGCCTCGCTGGAGTAAGAGCGTCGAGGTCCGTCAGGGTATCGAGAATCTTCCATACTATCGACATCGCATCGCCGAACTCCTTGAATCGCTTCCGTTGCGCCGTGACGAGCGCTACGATGTCGCATTGGCGTCGGGAGAGGCGCTGGGTAATGCCTATGACCATGCGGGCGGTATCGGGTGCGTCCTGACGGTTCAGGCCTATGGCGATCGCGTTGTGGTTGAGGTGCTTGATCGAGGTACCGGCTATTCTATCGATGAAACGAGCGAGCCGGTTGCATCTGAGGAACGCGGCCGTGGTATCAAGCTTATGCGTATGCTCGTCGATAACGTGGAGGTTGCTCGTCGTACGGACGGCGCCGGCACGCGCGTGCAGATGGTGAAGCTGTTTAGCGGGGCGCCGGAATCGTGTGCCTAGCCAATCGCTTTAGCGCGTTTGGCTACTAAGAACATGCGGCAGACAAGTTTTTTGAAAAAAGTACTTGCGTCTTTTGGACAACTCGCGTAAATTAATAACCCGCAAGCGGACATGGCTCAGTTGGTAGAGCACAACCTTGCCAAGGTTGGGGTCGCGGGTTCGAGCCCCGTTGTCCGCTCCAACTATCTTACGCGGTTCTAACGAACCGCGTTTTTTGTTGACGCTACGCGAGCCCCGGGCACCCCATCTTGCCCCTCAATCGTCGGTCGCGTACATAAAGTACGCTTCCCTCCTCTTTCGCGGCAACCTGGGGCACCCGGAGCCCGCTCGCTGTCGTGGCCGGGGGAGTGGGTTTTCCGTTCTTTTCACCAATCGGTCGATTCGTCCCGGGAGATTCGAACCCGAGAGGGAGCGAGCGTTTTGGGACGTGGCTGTGGCGTTGTTTGTCGCGAATGTCCGCTTTGGGCGTATCATCGTGGGCATCTCGCATAACCTCGTTGCAAGGGAGATATGTCCCATGGCTACAGAAAAGTCTTCTTCGCGCTCATGGATGTCCGATGCCGCGATCTATCAGATCTACCCGCGCTCGTTTAAGGATTCGACTGGTTCGGGTCTGGGCGATATCGCGGGCATTACCCAGCAGATGGACTATCTTGAGCAGCTGGGTATCGAGGCTATCTGGCTGAGCCCGTTTTACCCATCGCCTCTTGTCGATGGTGGCTATGATGTGGCGGACTACTGCGATGTCGACCCACGTCTCGGCTCGCTTGACGACTTCGATGACATGATCGCTGCGGCTCACGCGCGTGGCATCAAGGTCATCGTCGACATCGTGCCCAACCATTCATCCAACCAGCACCCCTGGTTCAAAGCCGCTCTTGCCGCCGGCCCCGGATCGCCCGAGCGCGCCCGTTATATCTTCCGCGATGGTCGCGGCGAGCACGGCGAGCTGCCTCCCACCAATTGGAATGCCAACTTTGGCGGCCCCGCCTGGACGCGTGTTGCGGACGGTCAGTGGTATCTGCACATGTTTACGCCCGAGCAGCCGGACTTTGACTGGTCATGCCCCGAGGTTCACGCGTTCTTTTGCGACGTCCTGACATTTTGGAGCGATCGAGGCGTCGATGGCTTTCGCATTGATGTGGCGCACGGTCTTGCCAAGGATCTCGACCGCGATGACCTCGACCGGTGGCATCTCGCCGAGGGCGATGACATTGTTGACGACGGCACCCATCCGCTGTGGGACCGCAACGAGGTCCACGAGATCTATCGCGAGTGGCGCCGCGTGTTCGACCGCTATGATCCGCCCCGCAGCGCCGTTGCCGAGGCGTGGGTGCTGCCCGAGCGCCAGTATCTCTACGCGCGCCCCAACGAGCTTGGCCAGACATTTAACTTTGAGTTCGCCAAGGCCACTTGGACCTATGATGACATGCACACTGCAATCGAGGAGGGCTTGAAGGCGGCCATCGAATCCGATTCCGCCTCGACCTGGGTACTCTCCAACCACGACGTGCCGCGCGTGGCGACGCGCTATGCCCTGCCGCAGATCAAAGCGACGCGCTACCACCAGATTGCGCTCGACTGGCTCTTACGCGACGGGTCGTCTTATGACGAGGACCGTGAACTCGGCGAGCGCCGCGCGCGGGCGGCCCTTTTGCTTGAGCTGGCGCTTCCGGGCTCGGCTTACGTGTATCAGGGTGAGGAGCTCGGCCTTTTTGAGGTGGCTGACATCCCGTGGGCTGCACTCGAAGATCCCACTGCGACTAATACGCACGGACCGAAGCGCGAGAAGGGGCGCGACGGCTGCCGTGTGCCCCTGCCGTGGGTGGCAGCGGACGATCCTGCGCAGGGCGGATCGTTTGGGTTTTCACCGGCGGATGCCGATGCGGCGCCCCATCTGCCGCAGCCTGCATGGTTTTCCGATTACGCTGCCGATAGGGAAGAAGCGGACCCGACATCGATGCTTGCGCTCTATCGTGACGCCCTCTGGCTGCGGCGCAAGCTGCGCGGGTGCGCCAACGATCTTGCGTGGCTCGATCTTGACGGGCGCACCGGCCTTGCGGATGGCGCCGAGGGCGCCGAGGGCGGTGTCATCGCCTATCGCCGCGACAACGGCTGGGCGTGTGTGACGAACTTCGGTGCAGCACCCGTGGAGCTGCCGACGGGCAGGGTCCTGCTCACCTCATCACCGCTTGCAGACGGCAGGCTCGCGCAGGACAGCTCTGCCTGGATCATGCTCGCTGAGTTGTAGGGGCCTCTTGCGGCGAGTTTTCGCTTGCCTGCGCCTTCCGTGGTGGCTGATGTCTTTGCGAGGTTCGCGAGGGTGTCGCAAAACTTTTCAAAAAAGTTCTTGCATAGGATACGGACATCACGTAAGATTAATCCCCGTAAGCGGACATGGCTCAGTTGGTAGAGCACAACCTTGCCAAGGTTGGGGTCGCGGGTTCGAGCCCCGTTGTCCGCTCCATTTGGGCGTTTAGCTCAGGGGGAGAGCGCTTCCCTGACACGGAAGAGGTCAGAAGTTCAAATCTTCTAACGCCCACCAAATGTTCGCAGCTCAGAGGCTATGTCTCTGGGCTGTTTTGTTTTGCTACCAAGCACGCCGCCAAATAAGCCACCAAATATTGATCCAAGGTCCGTACGCGATGGTCTTCGCATCCCGTAGAGGTGCCGGCAGATTGCATACGTCCTGGCCGATCGTGACCGCAACATGTTGGTCAAGCACAATCTTTTGGATTCTTTTGGCGTGAGCGGCTTGGTTTTGGTAGGATTTGTCAGCGGCTTGGCTAAGGGGGTTTTATAACTGCCATGCAGGTAGCCGTGTTGGTAACGTTTTACCGACTTGCCGAGAACCCCTCATTTTTAATGCGTCTGCAAAATGACCAATTGCTTTGACCTGCTGAAACACTATATGTTGTGTTTGACCTAAAAAAAGAATACAGGATATAGATGCCTCTTTGTCGTATGATAGATGGCGGACAGAGAACGAGAACCTTATTCGCCCCATTTGGATAGATCTTTGAGCCCCTTGATTGGCTGCGAGGATTGTCCGCATGAGGGCCTATGGTTATCGAGAACACAGATTGCGCGACGGCGCCGCAAGACAGGGGCACGCCCTGCCGGGCATCGTTTGGCTCTGAAGCGCAATGAGACTACGACGCGAAAGAGGCAAGAGGATGAAGATCATCAAGCGCAGCGGCACCGAGGTTGTCTTTGACATCGATAAGATCGTCAATGCCATCCGCGCCGCAAACTTGGAGGTCGAGGAGAGCTCTCGTCTTACCGACCGCCAGGTGGTTTACGCGGCACAAAACGTCGCCGAGGCATGCGAGAACGCGGGCCACACCGTGTCGGTCGAGGAGATTCAGGATCTGGTCGAGGACGAGATCATGCGTCTCGACTGCTACGAGGTTGCCCGCCACTACATCATCTATCGCTATGTTCAGAGCCTGAAGCGCCAGAAGAACACGACCGACGACAAGATTCTGTCGCTGATCGAGTGCAACAACGAAGAGGTCAAGCAGGAGAACTCCAACAAGAACCCGACCGTCAATTCCGTTCAGCGTGACTACATGGCCGGCGAGATCTCCAAGGACCTGACTCAGCGTGTGCTGCTGCCCCAAGAGATCGTGGATGCCCATAATGAGGGCCTGATTCATTTCCACGATTCGGATTACTTTGCCCAGCACATGCACAACTGCGATCTGGTGAACCTGGAGGACATGCTCCAGAACGGCACTGTTATCTCGGGTACGCTGATTGAGAAGCCGCACAGCTTCTCGACCGCCTGCAACATCGCGACGCAGATCATCGCTCAGGTTGCTTCCTCCCAGTACGGTGGCCAGTCGATTTCGCTGACCCATCTTGCCCCGTTCGTCGAGGTGAGCCGTCAAAAGATTCGCGGCGAGGTCGCCCGCGAGCTCGAGGAGCTCGGCGTTTCCGCATCTCCCGAAAAGGTCCGCGAGGTTGTTGAGGACCGCCTGCGTGACGAGATTCGTCGCGGCGTCCAGACGATTCAGTATCAGGTCGTGACGCTTATGACCACGAACGGCCAGGCGCCGTTCGTGACGGTCTTCATGTATCTTAACGAGGCCCGTACGCCTCAGGAGAAGCACGACCTTGCCATGATCGTGGAGGAGACGCTTCGCCAGCGCTACGAGGGCGTTAAGAACGAGGCCGGCGTGTGGATTACCCCGGCATTCCCCAAGCTCATCTATGTACTCGAGGACGATAACGTTCACGAGAATTCCCCGTACTTCTACCTGACCCAGCTGGCTGCCAAGTGCACCGCCAAGCGCATGGTGCCCGACTACATCTCCGAGAAGAAGATGCGCGAGCTCAAGCTGTCGAAGGGCGAGACCGCGGGCAACGGCGACTGCTATACCTGCATGGGTTGCCGCAGCTTCCTGACGCCCGACCGCTCCGGTAACGGATTTAACAACGTGGCCAACGCGCTGAACTATGACCCGAACAAGCCCAAGTACTACGGTCGCTTTAACCAGGGCGTTGTGACCATCAACCTGCCCGATGTCGCGCTGAGCTCGCATCAGGACATGGACAAGTTCTGGAAGATCTTCGACGAGCGCCTTGAGCTGTGCCACCGCGCCCTGCTGTGCCGTCATGAGCGTCTGATGGGTACGCTTTCGGATGCCGCACCGATTCTTTGGCAGTACGGCGCCCTCGCCCGCCTGAAGAAGGGCGAGACGATCGACAAGCTGCTCGTGGGCGGTTACTCCACCATTAGTCTGGGTTATGCCGGCCTGTACGAGTGCGTCAAGTACATGACGGGCCACAGCCACACCGAGAAGGAGGGCACGCCCTTTGCCATGGCCGTCATGCAGCGCATGAACGACAAGTGCGCGGAGTGGAAGGCCGAAAGCGATATTGACTTCTCGCTGTACGGTACCCCGCTTGAGTCGACGACCTACAAGTTCGCCAAGTGCCTGCAGCGTCGTTTTGGCATCATCCCGGGCGTGACGGACAAGGGCTACATCACCAACAGCTACCACGTCCACGTGTCCGAGGAGATCGACGCATTCGACAAGCTCAAGTTCGAGGGTATGTTCCAGCAGCTTTCGCCGGGCGGTGCCATCTCCTACGTCGAGGTTCCCAACATGCAGGACAACCTCAAGGCTGTCATCCGCGTGATGCAGTACATCTACGACAACATCATGTACGCCGAGCTCAACACCAAGAGCGATTATTGCCAGGTGTGCGGCTACGACGGCGAGATCAAGATTGTCGAGGATGACGGCAAGCTGGTGTGGGAGTGCCCCAACTGCGGCAATCGCGACCAGGAGAAGATGAACGTCGCTCGTCGTACGTGCGGCTACATCGGTACCCAATTCTGGAACCAGGGCCGAACCGAGGAGATCCGCGACCGCGTGCTGCATCTCTAATAACCATCCCAGGCCGCCCCGTAGCGAGGCCCCGGACCTTTACTCGCTATTTCGGACAGTCCTGGCTCACGACGGAGGCGCCACTGGCGCCTCCTGTTCGTGCGGAACTCATATCGAGCAAAGGTCCGGGGCCTCGCTACGGGGCAGTCAAGTTGACGTAGCTGAGATGCATCATGCGGTCTGCTCACTCCTCGAAGTTCTTAGCGGAAATGAGTTGACTTGCAACAACGCTTTGCTTGCGATGACGGTTGAGCTGCAACTCAGTATTTATTAGACCTCGAACCCTATACTCGATGTTCGCTTTGTTCACCGAGTATCGCTCGCGAGGGGTCTGGAGTATATCGTCCCGCCCGCAGTTCTGCAGCGAGCGCAGCGAGCGAAGCTGTTTGAGGACGGGATGATATACTCCAGACCCCCAGAAAGGTTACCTATGAACTACGCGAACATTAAGTATTTCGACATTGCTGATGGAGAAGGCGTTCGTACTTCTCTGTTTGTGAGCGGGTGTCGTCGTGGGTGCAAGAACTGCTTTAACTCTGTCGCGTGGGATTTTGCTGCGGGCGAGCCGTTCGATCGTGCCGTCGAGGACAAGATTATCGAGAGCCTCGATCATCCCTTTATCGATGGCCTGACGATTTTGGGCGGCGAGCCTATGGAGCCCGAGAATCAGGCGGGGCTCGTTGAGTTTGTCGAGCGTGTTCGTGGCGCTTATCCTGTGGAGTCGGGGAAGACCATTTGGTGTTTTACTGGTGATGTGCTCGAGGAGCTTATGCCGGGCGGTCGCCACCATACCGAGGTCACGGACCGTATCCTTGCCTGCCTCGATATGTTGGTGGACGGCCCGTTTGTTCAGGATCTGTACGATATCTCATTGCGTTTTAGGGGCTCGAGTAACCAGCGCGTGATCGATATGAACGCCACGCGCGACCGTGCTGAGCGCGAGGGCGTTGCGCTTTGTGATGCGGTTGAACTTTGGCGTGATGATCCGGTCTATTCGACCCATACTATGTAGCTTGTGGTCGATGCCGAAGGGCGTGGTACCATAGCGCGAACGTGAAATCGGAAAAGTGAGGCCCAGATGGTCGATCAGGAAAAAGTCGAGGCCGCCATTAAGCTGTTGCTTGAGGGCATAGGCGAGGACCCAACTCGTGAGGGCCTGCTGGAGACCCCGGCGCGCGTTGCCCGTATGTATGGCGAGATCGCCGGCGGTATGGAGCAGAGTGCCGAGGAGCACCTGTCCAAAACCTTTGCCGTCGCTTCGAACGATTTGGTTATCGAGCGCGACATCACGTTTTACTCGCTGTGCGAGCATCATCTGCTGCCGTTTTATGGCAAGGCTGCGATCGGCTATATCCCTAACGGTCGCGTGGCGGGTCTGTCTAAGCTCGCTCGCACGGTTGAAGTCTATGCCCGTCGTCTGCAGCTGCAGGAGCAGCTGTGTGCGCAGGTTGCCGACGCCCTTATGGATTATCTCGCTCCCCAGGGAGCGATTGTGCTCATGGAGGCTGAGCATATGTGCATGACCATGCGCGGCGTGCAGAAGCCCGGCACCAAGACCGTGACGCTCGCTCGCCGCGGCGTCTTCGAGACCGATCCCGCGCTCGAGGAGCGGTTCTTTAGGATGCTGGGCCGCTAACCATGAGGGTCGTCAACGACTTTACATCGAAAACCGATGAGGGGACGCCGCGTCGCGGCTTTATGGCTTCGGGCCTGACTCCCTTTGGTGCCATGCCTCGCATTGATTACATTTGTGCCAACGGGCTGTTCCGGCGGCACCTGGGCAACATTGCACAGTTGGAATCGGGGCGCATCTTCTGCCGTCACGGTATTGACCATCTGCTCGATGTCGCTCGCATTATGTGGATCAAGAATCTCGAGGAACAGCTCGAATTTGACCGCGAGGTCATCTACGCCACGGCACTTCTTCACGATATCGGCAAAGATGAACAGTATGAATCGGGTATATCCCATGATGTTGCAAGCGAACGCGTCGCTGATGCAATTCTCGGCGGCATGCCCGATGATGTGGCGTTTGAGCCGGCCGATGCCGCAGCCATTAAGACGGCCATTCTGGGCCATCGAAAGCTGCGCGTGAACAGCCAACCGCTTGAGCGTCTGCTCTATGCAGCCGACAAAGCGTCGCGCGCCTGCTTTGCATGCCCCGCGCGCAATGCTTGCAACTGGAGCGATGATAAAAAGAACCTGTCGATTCGCGTGTAGTTAGTTGCGCGGTCGGGGTTCTAAACGAAGGAGACGATCGCGATGAGCAACAAGAAACTGCCCGAGAATGCAACCAAGACTGAAGGCGCCGAGCTCGCCCGTCGTGGAAGGGGCGAAATATCCACTGCAACGGCGGTGCCCCACGTGAGCTATGACGATCTTCGCCATGCCGACCGTATTGTCATTGACGGGCTTGAGGTTTTTGCCAACCATGGTGTGTATCCCGAGGAGAACGCGCTGGGCCAGAAGTTCATCGTGTCCTTGGTGCTCTATGCCGACCTGCGCGCTGCGGGGGAGCACGATAACCTGGACGCCTCGATTGACTACGGCTCGGTGTGCCACGATGTCGATGGCTATCTGCGCGAGCATACGTTTAAGCTCATCGAGGCGGCAGCTGAGGGTACGGCCCAGATGCTGCTGCGCCGTTATCCCTCGCTGCTTGGTGTGCGCATCAAGCTCGATAAGCCTTGGGCGCCCGTCGGTCTTCCCCTGGCAAGCTGCGGTGTCGAGATCGAGCGCGTGCGCTAACCGGTACTAATATGTCTCTATGGGTGGCTGCTTGAGCCGCTGGGACAGTGCTCTATTGTTGGGGCAGTATGTGTCGAGCAGGACGTGGAACCGCTGGTTGTGGCTTGGCTCGAGCAAGTGGACGAGCTCGTGGGCGACAACCATGTCGAGGCATTCGATGGGATAGGCGGCAAGTTCGCGTGCGATGCGAATGGCGCCGGATTTGGGAGTGCATGAGCCCCAACGCGTTTTCATGCTGCGTACGGAAACGCGAGAAACGGCGACACCCATTGCGATTTCGTATGCGTGCACCATATCGCGCAGCGCCGATGTGACTTCGGACGTATAGAGCTGGTCGATGTGGGCTTGGAGCTCATCGGACGTTAGGCCGTCGAGGATTGCGTGCCGCTTGGTCTGTGGGCTTTCATCCGATTTATCGGTACCCATAAAACTTGCGAAGGTGGCCTGTTTGGGTCGCGGTGCGGGTGATGCAAAGTTGTGATCGAGCGCATCCTGTACCGTGATGGGCTTGTCCCAAAGTGCAATGATGGACGAGGGACTGAGCGGCTCTCGCGCCGTCGCCTGACGTCGCTCACGCTGGGCAAGTCGGTTGACAATCCAGGCACTGTTGCGCTTTACAAACGCTTCGATGCGCTCGCGGCTGGCGCCGAGCGGTGCACTGGCGTGGACCTCACCACTCGATGTGACGCGTAGGTTGAAGTTCTTGACGCGCTTTTTGGTAACTACGACGGGGATGGGCGTCCCATCCGGTCGGGATACGGAAATCGTAAACTGCTGCGTCAAAAGCGGTCCTTCAGATTGGGGACGGGCCGGCATGTCGACCGTTCGGCATGCCGGCCCGCTCAAGGGATGTGAAATTAATAACGCTCGAAGAAGGCAAGCGCGTTGTCGCTGCAGAGCTTTTGCATCACGGTCTTGCCAAAATGCTTGGAAAGCATGTTCTGGAACTCGGGCATCTTGCTGGCATCGGAGAGGAAAGCGGGCACAGTGGCGCCGTCCCAGTCGCCGCCGAGCGCGATGACGTCCTCGCCGCCCAGGTCGAGCCAGTGCTCGATATGTGCCGCCAGCTGGTCGAAGGTGACGTCTGCGGCGGTCTTGTCGGTTGCGTCGTTGGAAAGGAACTCGCTGCAGTAGTTGAGGCCGACGATGCCACCCATGTCGCGAATGGTACGGAACTGGTCGTCGGTAAGGTTGCGTTTGGCGCCGCAAACCGCACGGGA
>CABURG010000021.1 GCA_902493835.1 uncultured Collinsella sp.
CCTCATCATCCACAATCATCGCACGCAGCATAGGGATAAAACCTTTCGTCAACTAACTACGCCGGGCATCCGTCGCATGACGTTGAGCCCGTAGCCTTTTATTTTACTCTTGAATGTCAAAGATGCTCTCTGACAAATCAAGATGAAGGAGCACTTTGGTGCCCTTGCCCGGCGCCGATTCGACACGCGTATAGGAGTGCGGCCCATAAAAGCGATGGATGCGCTCCGAAATATTGTGCATGGCCACACCGGCGCCGCCACCCTGGGGAGAGCTGGCGTCGGGACGGGCAGAGCGCTCGTCAAACAGTCTGGCGGCGGTACCCTCATCCATGCCCACGCCATTATCGGCCACGGCAATCAAGATTGCATCCTCGCCGTCTTGGTGAACGGTCACGTCGATCCTCAGGGCGTCGTCATCGCCCATACCATGACGTACGGCGTTCTCGACAATCGGCTGGATCACGAACGACGGCACCAGCGTATCTTCCACGTCCTCGGACACATCGAACGTCGCAAGCACGCGGTCCTCGCCAAAGCGGGCCTTCTCAAAGGTAAGGTAGCGCTTGGTCTGTGCAACCTCGCGCGAGACCGGAATAAGCGATCCCGAGTTGTCGAGCGTGGCACGATAGAACGATGAGAACTCACGAAGCAGTTCGCGGGCCCGCAGCGGGTCGGTGCGCGTAAACGATGCAATGGTGTTCAGCGTGTTGAACAGGAAGTGCGGGTTAATCTGCGCCTGCAGCGCACGCACCTCGGCGCGCGCCGTGAGTTCCTTTTGCACCTCGAGCTCGTGGATGGCGAGCTGCGTGGACAAGATCTCGGCAAAGCCCGAGGCAAGCGCGTACTGGGTACGGTCGACGGCGCGCGGGGTCTTGTAGTAGAACTTGAGCGTGCCGACGGTACGATCGCCTACCTTGATGGGGGCGATAATGCCGGCGGGAACTTGGTTGTGCGAGCCGTCCGAGCCCACGACATCCACCATACGGTTGAACGACTGCACGATGCCATGTTCGATAACGTAGCGTGTGGCAAGCGTGTGGATGGGAGAATCTGGCAGTAGTTTTTCCTCAAACTCTCCCGCGCAGGCAAGCACGTTGCCCTCGTCGGTGATGGCCACCGTCATGGCGCGCGTCTCGGGCAAAATGCGCCGGCACACCAAACGCGCCGACTCCTGCGTCAGACCGCCCTTAATGTCCTCGAGCATGGCCGAGGCCACCGAGAGCGTCTCCTCGGTGTACTGGGAGCGCACCGAATCGGGATTGAGCGTCAAAAAGATAAAGATGCACAGAAAGATGCACAGCAGCGCGCAGGCAATCACCGTGGCGATCGGCTCGATACCGGTCACCAAGGCAAAAATAAAGTACACCAGCACGCAAATGGCGCAGGCAACGGCAATGATGCGAAAGATTGATATTGAACTATCGCGCTGGGCGCGGCGGTCGATCATTCGGCCCCCTCCAGGATACTGATCAGTTGTGCGTCACGCCAAAGCCCGTCCATGATCTTGGGCCAAAAGCTCTGGAAACGCAGGTAGCTTGCAGCGTTTTGGCGCGCATAGGCCTTTGCCTCGCCGATACCATGGCGCCAGATGCGCAGGTAGCCCTCATGCTCGCGGGTAAACACGCTGCGGACCATAGCGGTCTTGCGCACGCGGTCGTCGAGCTCGCGCGAAATCCACGGGCCCGGGTAGGGCATGAGTGATGCCGCCGTAACGGGAATGAGCTCCTTTTGATGCGCGGCGAATGTCAACTTGGCCCGTTCGTAGTACCAACGGTATACATCCTGCATAAAGCGCGGTGAGCGCTTTTCGGACTCCGGAGGCAGATGGCGCACGGTCCACTCGTTATCGAACCACACGTCGTAGCCAAACATGCGCATGTTAAAGAGGTAATCCAAGTCCTCGCCACGGGTGATAAACGGGTCAAAGGCCACACGCGTAAAGGCGCGGGCGTGCAGGGCCATCAGGCCGCCGCACACGTAGTTGGAGCGCGAGATGCGGGTGCCCGAGAGCGCCTTTTTCATCCAACGGTTGAACTCGATGCGCTTGGTCCACCAACGATGGCAGATGCCCGCC
The DNA here is from genome assembly GCA_902493835.1 of uncultured Collinsella sp. GTDB lineage: Bacteria > Actinomycetota > Coriobacteriia > Coriobacteriales > Coriobacteriaceae > Collinsella. Next base: position 2,075 of record CABURG010000021.1, read on the forward strand.
TTGTCCGTGGGAGCCAGCGGCGAGCCGTCGCGATCGTAGAAATAGCCGCTCTTGACCAAGATCGGCAAGCCCTGACGCGTCTGCTGCCCCAACGCATAGGTCGCGCGCTTCATAAAGTCGGCGTCGATGACAGTCTCATCGTCATCCAAAAAGATAACCGCATCATGCCCCAGCACAGCGGCACAGGCTAGCCCCATGTTGCGGATGGCACCGTAGCCTCGCAGGCTCACGCACTCGCCCGAACCCTTGGGCGCGATCTGAGCAACCCGGTCTGCGATATGCGAGGCCTGGGTGTTGGTAACAACGGTGACCTTGAGCGTGGGATGCGCGTCGACAATCTCGCGCACGCGCAGCGACACATCGGCTGTGGCAGAAACGGGACAGACCACCAAAAGGATGATGCGTGGGATGTCACGTACCTGCTCAAGCGAGGCCAGGCAGCGGTCGAGTTCGGGATTGTCGGCGTTGAGTCGCGTCGAATGGTCATAGGTGCCAGGGGCGTTTGCGCAAGCGTCATCGCCCGCCCAATACGTTGGAATCACGACCGTGGCGTTCATGCCTTACCCTCCCTGCAACACAAAAACGGGACGCCGCCAAACACAGGCGACGCCCCGCGACCTAGCTGATTCCATCATACCCACTTGGGCAAATCATTGCTCGCAAGTCGCAATGTTTATTGCGGATAACCCCAAAAGAGTACCGTGGACAGGCACAATAGCCGCTCGCTCCTATGCGGCATGCTCTGCCGCCCGAGTCATGCGGGACAGGCGGACCAGCAGAATAAAGCCAACGACCAGCAGCACACCAATGGAAAGGACGCCCAGCGACGGGTTGCCGGTCAGCGAGGTGACGACCGACACCAGGAAGGTGCCCATAACGCTTGCATAACGACCAAAGATGTCAAAGAAGCCGTAGTACTCGTTGGACTTTTCCTTGGGGATAATGCGGCCAAAGTAGCTACGGCTGAGCGCCTGCACGCCGCCCTGGAACAGGCCGACCATAATGGCAAGCACCCAGAATTCAAAGGCGGTCTTTAGGAAGAACGCGGCGAACAGCACAATGCCCATGTAGGCGGCGACCGCCACCAGGATCATGTTGAGCGTGCCCACGCGTCCGGCGAGCTTGCCGTAGATGATGGCGGACGGAAAGGCCACGAACTGCGTAACGAGCAGCGCCAGCACCAGCTGCGTCGAATCGATGCCCAAAGCCGAGCCGTAGCTGGTAGCCATGGAAATGACCGTGTGGACGCCATCGATATAGAAGAAGAACGCGACCATGTAGACCAGCACGGTCTTGTTGTGGGCGATCTCGCGCATGGTGTGTCCGACCTCGGAGAACACACCGCCCACGATGTGGCCGATAGTGTCCTCGGGACCGCGCTCGCGACCGTACTTTTGCTTATAGGTGCGAATGAGCGGCAGGGTAAAGATGAGCCACCAGGCACCAGTGATGATAAACGACAGGCGCGTTGCCAGCATGGTGGGGACGCCAAGAGCGGGGCCACCCATGATGAGCGCCAGGCAGATGACGAACGGCACGGTGGAACCGATGTAGCCCCAGGCATAGCCCGAGCTGGACACGGCGTCCATGCGCTCGTCGGTGGTAATGTCGGGCAGCATGGCGTCGTAAAACGTCATAGAAGAGTTAAGGCCGATGGTGCACAGCACGTACACGGTCAAAAATGCCATGGCGGACATTGGGATAGCCTGCGCCAGGCAAAGCACCAGGCCCGTGAGGAAGAAGCCCAAGAAGAACTTGATCTTGTTGCCGGCGTAGTCGGCAAGCGCGCCCAGAATGGGCATGAGCATGGCGATGACCAGCGAGGCGATCGTCTGCGCATTGCCCCAGGCGACCACCAGGTCGGCCGAAGAAGCGCCGGTATTGATGGCGTTAAAGTAAATGGGCACCACCGAGGTATTGAGCAGCACGAGGGCCGAATTGCCCACATCATACATAACCCAGTTACGCTCGAGCTTGGTGTATTTCATGGACAGGGACCCTTCGTATTTGCCCGATATGCAGTTAGTTCATCGTACCCCAATTGTCCAGAAGCACCGGTAAGGATTCGGCAAAGGGACACGCACGGGCCCTATTCCTCGCGGTCGAACTCCTCATCGGCATTGAGCACGCGACCGCTGTAGTTGACGTGACTGGTCACGGCATCCATGTCACCGGTCTCGATAAAACGTGCGACCGTGCACTCGTAATCGACCAGCGCGCGATCAAAGACCTCAGGGAAACTCTCGTTCGAGACCTCATCGGTAAAAGGATTCTTCCATGTCAGATGGCCCAGGTTACCGGTGCGCTCGGGCAGCTCCGTCGTCACGCGATGGGCAAGACCGTCGAGCAGCGAGTAGTCGTGCACCAAGCCCTCAACCAGCGAGATCGCGCGCGTCTTTGCGGAGCCGGCCGGCTCAATCGCGCGGTAAAGTCGCTGCATATTGGCAACGGCAGCACCGTACTCCCCCGCCGGAATGTCTATGCCGTACACGCGTCCGGCAACATAGCTCATCAGCACGCCGGCCACGCGATTGATGCGATCGGTGGTGACGATCTCGCCCGCCGGCGGGTAATCGTCGACCGTAGCGCCATCGCGTTTAAGCTGCAGCATCAGTACATCCAGGTCGCTCTCGATCACGGCATGGACCTGACTGCTCGAATCCTCAAGCTCTGAATCGGACTCCACGATGCCAAACTGCTGCTCATAGACAAAGGGGTGAGCGTTGCGGTCGAGCACGTAATGAGACAGCAGGCCCAGCGCAAAGGCACGACCCAAGCTGGCGTCGCGCGGCAGCAGATGCGACACGCCGTCGCGCAGGCACGCGAACTGGCGAGACATGCGCGACCGATGCATGACCTGCGCCAGCAGCGTGCAGTCGGAAACACGCGGTGTCAGAATGTGAAAGAAAAACGGGTCGGGGCCTTGGTTGCCCAAGATAAAGGCAATGCGCTCTTCATCGGACGTGATGACGCCCTGCGGAAGACGGTCGATGCTTTCCTCGCCAAACAGATGATGGGTGATAAGCGCGGGCATAATGATCCTTTCGATTTCATTCGATGCCACCCATTATGCCCACCGCGCGCCCATGCCAAACCTGCGATGGTAAACGACGGCACGCAGACCGTCTACGCAAGCCCCAAGTGTGCTTTAACCTCGGCAGCGCGACGGCGGGACACGGGCACCGTCGAGCTCACGCGGTCGAGCCTGAGCTCCATCAACCCCGTGGAGCCAATCTCAACATTGTGCACGTCTTCCAAATTGACCAGATAGCTGCGATGAACGCGAATAAAGCCCTCGGAGTCCAAGCGACGCTCGAGCGAAGAGATCGACTCATTGATCAGGTACGTTCCCTCGGCGCAGATGGCGTTGCAAAAATCGGCGCGCGCCTCAAAGTAGCAGATGTCTGCGGCGGGAATGAACACCTTTTTGCCCCCGCGGTCCACCGTCAGACGCAAAGGCTGGCGCGGAGCATGGATAACACGACGGGCACCCAAGGCTGCCTCGATCTTGTCGAGTGCCTTTGACAGGCGTGCGTCCTCGACCGGCTTGACGACATAGTCGACCGCATCGAGGTTATACGCATCGGCGGCAAACTCGGCAAACGCCGTCACAAACACAACCACCGGCGGCGTCTTTAGGTTCTGCAGCGTCTCGGCAAGCTCAATTCCCGAGCGACCGGGCATGTTAATGTCTAAAAACAGCACGTCGGGCTTGTTCGACAGAATCGACTCCACGGCTTCGGTGACATTGCCTGCCTCGGCGATCTGACCCACACGCGTATCCTTTTCCAACAGATAGCGTAGCTCGGCCCTAATGGGAGGTTCGTCATCAACCACCAAGATGTTCCAGCCTTCGGACATATGTGCTTCCCCTCTTTTTCTCTCAATCCAACCGCGTGCTACGCCGTCAACGGCGCGGGCTCATGCGGCTCGCCGTTCAGCTCGACGATGACCTGCGTTCCCACGCCCTCCTGGGACTTCACGCGCATGCCGGAATCTTCTCCGTAAAAGAAATGGATGCGCTGAAGCACGTTGAAGAGCGCCAGGCCGCAACCTCGCTTGACGGAGCCGTCGGCGGTAATGCTCTCGGGCTCCTCTCGGCGATGTTGCTCAAACAGATGCGCGCAGACCTCTTCGCTCATACCGATGCCGTCGTCCTCGACGATGATCTCCAAACCGTCATCGGTCTCGAAAGCCCTAACGTGAATAGAAAGCGGCTCGGTCTCGCGCTGCGCGTGCTTGATGCAGTTTTCGAGCAACGGCTGCAAGATAAACGGCGGCACCATGCAATCGCGCACCTCAAAGTCGATATCGACCGAGACGCGCAGACGGCCATCGCCATAACGAGCCTGCATAAGATTGATATAGCGAGTGCCCTGTTCCACCTCGTGCTCGAGCGTTGTGAGGGTATCGGAATCAGAAAGCGTCTGACGGTAGTAATTGGAAAAGTCGATCAGCAGCGACCTGGCCTTGTCCGGCTCGGTACGTACGAGCGACACGATGGTGCTGATGGTATTGAATAGAAAATGAGGATCGACCTGCGATTGCAAGGCGCGCAGCTCCACGCGGGCCGTAAGCTCGTCCTGGCGCTCGAGCTCAAAGCTTGCAAGCTGCGTGGAAATGAGGTCGGCAAAGCCCGAGGCAAGCGCCGTCTGGCGCATATCGATGCTGCTCAGACGGGGATAATACAGCTCGAGCGTGCCCACGCAATGCCCGCGCACGGTAAGCGGTGCGACAATACCGGCGCGCAGGCGCGGAAAGTAGCCACCCGTCTCGGTCGAGGCATCGCGCGAGAACACGCTTTGCTCACCGCTGTTGATCACATTGAGCGTGGTCCGCAGCACCACCGGGGTGCCCGCGGGGCATTTTGCCGAGTCCTCGCCCCAGCTTGCCAACACCTGCTTGCCGTCGGTAAAGCAGATGGCAGAGGCGATAGTTTCGGACAGGATGATCTTAGAGGCGCCCAGGGCAGCTTCGGGCGTAAGGCCGCGCGACGTGTAGGCGAATATTTTTGAAGCGATAGCGAGCGTGCGGTCGGTTGCGCTCGATGTGAGGTCGTCGGGAACGACAAAGACGTACGAGAAGAAGAAGCACAGCATGACCAAGCCGGCAATGACGACAACGGCCGGAACGGGATTGGGATTATCGGTTAGATCCCAGATGAGCAGCAGGATAAGCAGCGGAACGACAATACCGAGCAAGATGGCTTGAAGCACATGCTGAGCGGTACGAAAGACCTTGGTAGAGTTGTAGCTCTTGCCCAGAATCAGCCTATTGAGATCCACCGTCATCTCCTTCTTACTGACGCACCCCATAGCAATAAAGAGGGCCGCAAGCGACCCTCTCCATTGCATTATGCAATCAAATACTGTGTTTTACATCAAGCCATCGATGAACGGTAGCTTAGGCGCTGTACTTGTTTGCCTCGCCGAAGGTGCCGGCCTCGACAATCCAGCCGTCCTTCATGATGACGTCCATGTTGTCGGTGTTGAGCACGTGGATGTCGGCGGCGACGTCACCGTTGACGACCAGCAGGTCGGCGCACTTGCCGGCCTCGATGGAACCGGTCTCGTCCTCGATGTGGCACATCTTGGCACCGTTGAGGGTGGCACAGGTGATGGTCTCGACCGGGGTGAAGCCGATCTTGTCGACGAACTCGTACATCTCCTCGATGGAGCAGGTGCCGTACGGGGTGACGAAGGAGAAGGAGTCGGAGCCGATCGTCATGACGACGCCGCGCTTCTTGGCCTCGCGCAGGCAGTCGTAGTTGCGCTGCAGCTCCTTCTCGACCAGGGTGCCCTCGTACTTGTCGTGCAGCTCGGGGACGTAGACGGGCGGATAGGTGGCGTACCAGGTGGGCAGGAAGGCGATCGTCGGAGTGAAGAAGGTGCCCTGCTCGGCCATGAGGTCCATGGTGCGCTCATCGATATCGAAGCCATGAATCAGCTGCTCACAGCCAAAGCGAACGGAATCGTAGGCAGCGGCGTGGTTGTTGTAGCAGTGGCTCCACACGGGGATGCCGACCATCTTGGCCTCTTCGACCACGGCCTGAATCTCCTCGGAGCAGTAGTGCTGGTCGCGGCCGGAGTCCCAGCGCCAGATGCCGCCACCGGTAGCCCAGATCTTGATGGCATCGGGGTTCTCGCGCAGGCGACGACGGACGGCCTTGCGCAGATCCCAAGGACCGTCGACCTGATCGCCCCAGGGGTGCGATTCCTTGTTGAGCTCTTGGCTGCAGTGGTGGGAGTCGCCGTGGCCGGCAACGCGGCAGAAGCCAAGGCCGGTGGCCAGAACGCGCGGGCCCTTGAAGACGCCCTTGTCGATGCAGTCACGGATCTGGATACCAAAGCGGCCGATCTCGCAGACGGTGGTGAGGCCGTGGGTGAGGCAGTCGTAGGCCTGCTTGACGGCAACGGCCTGCTTCTCGAGGAGCGGTTGCATGACCCAGTCGGTGTCATCGTCGGTCAAGTTGCCCGAGAAGTGCAGGTGGGTGTCGATCAGGCCGGGAAGGACGGTCTTGCCGGCGGCGTCGATGACCTCAACGCCCTCGGGAAGGTCCTGCATGGCGCCGGCGTACTCGATCTTGCCGTTGTCGTCGACGAGAACGAGGGAGTTCTCGACCGGCTCGGCACCGGTACCGTCGATGAGCTTGCCGCCAACGATTGCATACTTAGTGGACATGGTTCCTCCTTATGGATCCATATAGTGGGCGAGGCCGTGTTGGGTTAAGGCCTCGCAAAGCTACCCAAGTGGCGCCGGGTTCGGTGCGCGGAAGAGAGGGGCCCGCGCACCTGATCCGCCCCGGCTCGGCGTTACTTTTTGCGGGAATTGGTGAAAGCCATGAGGGCCAGGCCAATAGCCAACCAGCCGATCACGATGCTCCACTCCACCATGTTGAGGGAGGCGGGAGAGAACGGAATCACAAGCAGGCCGATGATGATGGCGCAAGCAGCGATAGCGAGGGAAATGCCAAACTTGCCACCGGGCACCTCGTAGGGACGAGGCAGGTCGGGCTCGGTGAAGCGCATGCGCAGGCAGGCGAGGGCAACCATGCCGCAGGAGAAGATGAAGGCGAGAGCCGACACGTTGGTCAGAGGGATGAGCATGTTCTTGCCCAGGAACGGACCGATGACGGTGATGACGCCCAGAACGACGCAGGCGAGCTTGGGAGCGCCGGACTTGGGGTCGACCTCGGCGAACTTCTCAGGCAGCTGGCCCTTGCGGCCCATGGCGAGCATGATGCGGCTCGTGGCGCCGTAGAAGGAGTTCATCGGGCCCATGGGTCCAAGCGTGGCGATGATGAGCATGGCCAAGTACAGGAGCATGTTGATACCCTTGAGGCAGGCAAGCGCGGGAACCGGGCTCTTAACAAACTCATGCCAGTCGAGGATGGTACCGAACGAGTAGATGCAGACCATGTAGAAGCCGCCGGCGGCCAGCAGGGCCAGGGAGATGATCTTGCCGAACTTGTTCCAGTTGAGCCCCTCGGCCGCTTCCTCAGCCTGCTGAGGAATGGTGTCGAAACCGGCGTAGAAGAACGGAGTCAGAACCAGGACCGACACGATGCCGGCGAACAGGCTGGTGCTCTCGGTAGCGGCCTTGCCGCCGCCAGCGCCGGTGACCTGGGAGAACACAGGCATGGCATTGTCCGGCGAGCCGGTGAACAGCGAGACGCCCATGGCGAGCAGCATGCCGCAGAGCAGGGCCTTGGTCAGGAAGGCCTGAAGCTTGGCAGCCGAGCTGGCACCGCGGAAGTTGAGAAAGATGACGTAGACTGCAAAGCCGAGCGCGATCAGCGTCGGGAACAGGTAAACGTCGGCCCCCAGGATGGTGTAGAGCTTGACGGCGCGCAGCCACTCAAGGCCGGGCAGGCTGCCGAACATCTCGGACACGAGGGTCGAAATGGCGATGGCCTCCCACGGGCACAGGATGCCGTTGCCCAGGGCCAAAAGCCATCCGGTGATGTAGCTCAGCGTACGGCCAAAGCTACGATCGACATACTCGACGATACCGCCCGAGATGGGGATAGCAGCCGTGAGCTCACCGAAAACAGCTCCGACGGGCACGAGGAAGATTGCACCCAAGAGGAATGCGATCATAGCGGGAACGGGACCGCCGCCCACGACCATCCAGTCGCCGACCTGCAGAACCCAACCGGTACCGATAATGGCACCAAAGCCGATGGTGAAGAAGTTCCAGAGCGAGAGCGTTTTCTTCATGCCGCCGTTATCCTCGACTGCAACCTCTGCGTTCTTGTCCGCCATTGTTCCCCTCCTTTCCTTTTTGACGCCCCTTGACGTCACCCCTTGCGCGGTCTGTTTTGCCGCGCGCTTTTATTTCGTGGCTTTAAGATACGACCTTGGCACAGCAGCACCGCTTGTAGCTCGACCGAAGGCAGAACTGCAAAACGAGCGGCACCGTTTTTGGGACGAACGGCGGGAGACGTCATTCGTCTTGGACGCTTTCATCTTGTCTGCTTTTGAATACCTGTTGCCGTGGCGCTTGGCGCGCGGCGCGATAACGTTCATACCATTTGTCAGGCTTTTGGCGCACATACCCATGTGTCGTGCATCTTTTTATGTAGGATAGACAAGTTACACATGAGGCAAGGTGATTCGAATGGCATACGGATACAATGACGGCGACCAACGGCCACAAAGCGTGTGCCTTGCCGGCCGCACCATGCCAACGCCCAGAAGCACCTCCGACAACGACAACCCGCAGCGCCCCCAAGAGCAACTCGGGGCTTCTTCGCGGCAACAAAGCCGTACCGTGCAGCAGTCAGACCGCGTGAGTACGAGCACACGCCAACGCCAGACCGACACATCGCAGCCACGCCGCTACGATCGACATAAGACCGACTACTACGTCAAGCGCTCCTTTTCGCGACCTCAACGCGATCGCGGCAATTCCGCCCCTCACCCCGCGTCGCACACCACAAGCCACGCGCTTCCGGCCCGCCGCCTACGCCTTGCGCTTTGCTCCATCGCCGCCTGCCTCGTCTTTGTGTTTTTGGGATCCTGTATCTCCCACGGATCAGCCGGTCTTGAGCCCACTGCCGAGGACAAGCTGCTTAAAGCTCCCGTCGCGCCCGGTTACTCCTTTGCGTTCTCGACCCCACGCTCGCAATGGCAGGCCGGCACCATGCCCCACATCTACCAAATTGACCCCGCATGGTCGGAGCTGCCCTATGCCGGTGGCACTATTCGCGAAAACGCTTGCGGTCCCACTTGCCTCACCATGGTCTATATCTTTAAGACCGGCCACACCGATAAGACGCCGGTCGATATATGCGCACTGGCCGAAGCCGGCAACTACGCCCCCACCGGTGCCACCGAGTGGTCGTTTATGACAGGCGGTGCGTGGCAGCTGGGGCTCAACGGAACACAGCTCTATAACGATCGCGAATCGATTGCCCAAGCACTTCGCTCGGGTGCGCCCGTCATCGCCGCAGTGCGCCCCGGTACGTTTACCAACGTAGGCCACTACATCGTGCTCTACGGCATCGACGATGCCAACCAGATTGGCGTCTACGACCCCAACTCGGCCAGCCGCAGCGCCCGCCGCTGGGGCGTCGTAGAGGTCCTCAACGAAGTCGAAGCCATGTGGGCCTACTACTAGTCATTGGGCACTCATTGGGGACAGGACACTCATTGGGGACAGACTTAAATGAGTACCTGGGAAACTGTGCCCCGCTTTGGACACTCATTGTGGGATGCGCTTTCCGCAGTTGATCGGTGCCACGCATTTAAGTCTGTCCCCAATGACCAGCCCTAGACTGCCGGCAGGAAAGGAACGTCCCTAAGTGCCGGGTTGAAACAAAAGCCCCGCAGCCGGAGCGGACTGCGGGGCTCATGAAGAGAGGCTAGTTTGTGGGCGCTTTGCCTGGCGCCCACGAGAGAGTCAACAGAGTAGAGACTACTCGTGGATGCGGGTACCGGAGAGGCCGGCCATGGTCTCGGCGGCCTTGTCCAGAGCGCCGATGATGCAGGTGCGGCCCTTGCGGGAACGCGCGAACTTGATGGCAGCGCGAACCTTGGGCTCCATGGAACCCTTGCCGAACTGGCCCTCGTCGGCCAGGCGCTCGGCCTCGTCGGCGGTGAGGTCCTCGAGCTCCTCCTGGTTGGGCTTGCCAAAGTTGATGGCGACATGCTCAACGGCGGTCAGCAGGAACAGAACGTCGGCGTCGCAGTCCTCGGCCAGCAGCTCGCCGCCCAGGTCCTTGTCGATGACGGCGGGAACGCCCTTGTAGCAGCCCTTGTTCTCGTAGTCGCGGACGACGGGGATGCCGCCGCCACCGCAGGCGATGACGATGAACTCGTTGTCGAGCAGGTTGAGGATGGAGTCAGCCTCGACGATCTTCTTGGGATCGGGGGAAGCGACGACGCGACGCCAGCCGCGGCCGGAATCCTCGACGAAGACCTTGGAGGGATCCTCGGCCATGAACTCCTTGGCCTGCTCCTCGGTGTAGAAGGGGCCGATCGGCTTGGTCGGGTTCTTGAACGCGGGATCATCCGGGTCGCACTCGATCTGAGTGACGACGGTGGCGGCGTGCCAACGCTTATAGCGCTTGTGCATCTCGCGGCCGATGCCCTGCTGCAGGTGATAACCAATGTAGCCCTGGGACATGGCGCCGCACTCGGGCAGCGGCATCTCGGGGGTGCCGATGGCGTCGTGGGCAGCGGCGAAGGCGTTCTGGATCATGCCGACCTGCGGGCCGTTGCCGTGGGTGATGATGATCTCGTTACCCTGCTCGATGAGACCAAGGAGAGCGTGGGCGGTGTTGCTCACGGCCTCGATCTGCTCGACGGGGTTGTTGCCGAGGGCGTTGCCGCCAAGGGCGACGACAATACGATCGGGCTTGCCAAGAGGCTTAGACATTGCTGGAATCCTTTCTGTAAAAGGCCTACAACCCATTAATAACCCGCGTCCGTGCGATACGCGAGTTTATTAAGGTTTATATTCTCTTTATCGCTCATTTTATTCATTTTGAAAATAGCGGAACGGTGAACGGTCGTTTTTATCCGCTCAGCGTACAGAACCCCAGCTCAGGCATATCTACGCCATTTACGTGCAACTTTATTTAAATGCAGCGAGGATTATGTCGGATTATGCAAACTACACCTCTGCTAAACACAAAACGGACAGCGTAAAATCTTACTCGCACTATACGAGATTCTATGCACTTATAAGTCGAGTATGCACCCCTGCAAAAACAAGGGGCTTTTCATCCAGCATAAGGAATAAAGAAGGGCTCCGAAAAGGCGGCAACAGCTAAGTCCCCCATCCATCCCCAAAGTGGCGCGAGGTTTCGCGGCAAAGCCGCGAAACAGCGAAGGGGACGGAATACCCGGCCAACTACGTCCTTCATCCGCCCACACAATCCGAGGACGTAGTCGTAGCAGGATCTGAGGGCTGACCTTCGCGGACACTCCGCAGGACGAAAGAACCCCCGCCGCACGTAGTGCGCAGCGGGGGTTCTTTCATGTCCGAGGACGTCCGCGAAGGTCAGCCCTCAGATCCTGCGGTGGGAGACCTAGGCCTCGTTGTACACCGTCTTGAGCTTCAGCAGGTGAGCGTAGCGGTCCATAGCGGCCTGCTCGTTCTCCTTGAAGAGCTCCTCGGCGCGCTCGGGGAAGGAACGCGTCAGCGAAGCGTAACGGGCCTCGTTCATCAGGAACTCCTGATAACCGCCCGCGGGCTCCTTGGAATCGAGCGAGAACTTCTTGCCGGCAGCAGCCTCGGGGTTGAAGCGGAAGAGGTTCCAGTAACCGCACTCGACAGCCTTCTTCATCTCGGCCTGGCAGTTCTGCATGCCACCCTTCTTGATGGAGTGCATCTCGCAGGGGCTGTAGCCGATGATGAGGGACGGGCCGTCGTAGGCCTCGGCCTCGTGAATGGCCTTGAGGGTCTGAGCCGGGTTGGCGCCCATGGCGACCTGCGCCACGTAGACGTAGCCGTAGCTCATGGCGATCTCGGCCAGGGACTTCTTCTTGGTCACCTTACCGGCAGCGGCGAACTGAGCGACCTGGCCCAGGTTCGAGGCCTTGGAGGCCTGACCACCAGTGTTGGAGTAGACCTCGGTGTCGAAGACGAAGACGTTGACGTTGTGGCCAGAAGCCAAGACGTGGTCCAGGCCACCGAAGCCGATGTCGTAGGCCCAGCCGTCGCCGCCGAAGATCCAGAAAGACTTCTTGGTGAGGTAAGCCTTGTCGGCGAGGATCGCCTTGGAAGCGTCGCAGCCGCACTTCTCGAGCTCGGCAACGTAGGCAGCGGCAGCGGTCTTGGAGGCCTCGGCGTCGTTGACGGAGTCGATCCAAGCCTGGCCGGCGGCCTTGAGCTCATCGGACGGACCATCGGCAGCGATGATGTCCTGGGTAGCGGCGATCAGCTTCTTCTGAACGGCCTCATAGCCAACGGCCATGCCCAGACCGTGCTCGGCATTGTCCTCGAACAGGGAGTTGTTCCACGCCGGGCCGTGACCGTCCTTGTCCTTGCAGTAAGGAGCGGTGGCAGCGGGGTTGCCCCAAATGGAGGAGCAGCCGGTGGCGTTGGAGATGAACATGCGGTCGCCGGCGACCTGGGTCACCAGACGTGCATAGGCGGTCTCGGCGCAGCCGGCGCAGGAGCCGGAGAACTCCAGGTAGGGCTGCTTAAACTGGCTGCCCTTAACGTTGGCCGCGATGAGCTCCTTCTTCTCGGAGACGTTCTCGACCATGTAGTCCCAAACGGGCTGCTGGTCCATCTCCTGCTCGGTGGGAACCATCTCGAGGGCGCCCTTGGGGCAGACCTTGACGCAGTTGGTGCAACCCATGCAGTCGAGCGGGGACACAGCCATGGTGAACTTCATGCCCTTGGCCTTGGGGCCCATGGCGTCGAGCGTGCGGGTAGCCCCGGGCGCGGCAGCAGCCTCGTCCTCGGTCATCGCGAACGGACGGATGGTGGCATGCGGGCACACATAGGCGCACTGGTTGCACTGGATGCACTTGGTCTCGTCCCAGTGGGGAACGACCACGGCGACGCCGCGCTTCTCGTATGCGGAGGCGCCCAGCTCAAACTGGCCGTCAGCGCAATCGACGAAGGCGGAAACAGGCAGGCTGTCGCCGTCCATGCGATCGATGGGCTCGAGCAGGTTCTTGACCTGCTGGGCGATAGCGGACTTGGTCTCCTCGGAGAGCTCGACGGGAGCGGCATCCTCGGCGGTAGCCCAGTCGGCCGGAACCTCGAACTTACGGAAGGCGGTAGCGCCGGCATCGATGGCCTTGTGGTTGGCGTCGACGATGGCCTGGCCCTTCTTCATGTAGGACTTGGTAGCCGCGTCCTTCATGTACTGCAGGGCGTCCTCGGCGGGCAGGACCTTGGCCAGCGCGAAGAAGGCGGACTGGAGCACCGTGTTGGTGCGCTTGCCCATGCCGACCTTGGCAGCCAGGTCGATAGCGTCGATCAGGTAGACGTTGACGTTGTTGTTCGCGATGTAGCGCTTAGCCACGGCGGGCATGTGCTCGGCGAACTCCTCGTCGCTCCACTGGCAGTTGACCAGGAAGGTGCCGCCCGGCTTGACGTCGCGGACCATCTTGAAGCCCTTGACGATGTAGCTGGGGTTGTGGCAGGCGACAAAGTCGGCCTTGGTCACGTAGTACGGCGAACGGATCGGGGAATCACCAAAGCGCAGGTGCGAGACGGTGACGCCGCCGGTCTTCTTGGAGTCGTACTGGAAGTAGGCCTGAACGTACTTGTCGGTGTGGTCGCCGATGATCTTGATCGAGTTCTTGTTGGCGCCGACGGTACCGTCGCCACCCAGACCCCAGAACTTGCACTCGATGGTGCCGGGGGCTGCGGTGTTGGGCGCATCCTCGGCCTCGGGCAGGCTCAGGTTGGTCACGTCATCGACAATGCCGATGGTGAACTCGCGCTTGGGCTCGTCCTTCTTGAGCTCCTCGAAGACAGCGAACGCGGACGCAGGAGGCGTGTCCTTGCTGCCCAGGCCATAACGGCCGCCGACGACCTTGATGCCCGTCTTGCCGGCCTCGTAGAGAGCGGAGACGACGTCCTGGTAGAGCGGCTCGCCGATGGAACCCGGCTCCTTGGTACGGTCCATGACGGCGATCTTTTTGACGGTCTCGGGGAGAACGTCGACGAAGTGCTTGATGGAGAACGGACGGAACAGACGAACCTTGACCAGGCCGACCTTCTCGCCGTGAGCGTTGAGGTAGTCGATGACTTCCTCGAGCACGTCGCAGAAGGAGCCCATGCACACGACGACGCGGTCGGCATCGGGAGCGCCGTAGTAGTTGAACAGGCCGTAATCGGTGCCGAGCTTCTCGTTGATCTTCTTCATGTAGCCCTCGACGACGGCGGGAAGCTCGTCGTAGACCTTGTTGCAGGCCTCGCGGTTCTGGAAGAAGATGTCGCCGTTCTCGTGGCTACCGCGGGTATGCGGGTGCTCAGGGTTGAGCGCGTGATCGCGGAAAGCCTGGACGGCGTCCATGTCGCACATCTCGGCCAGATCCTTGTAGTCCCACATGGCGACCTTCTGGATCTCGTGGCTGGTGCGGAAGCCGTCGAAGAAGTTAAGGAACGGGGTCTTGCCCTCGATGGCGGCAAGGTGAGCCACCGGCGAGAGGTCCATGACCTCCTGGACGTTGCCCTCGGCGAGCATGGCGAGACCGGTCTGGCGGCAGGCCATGACGTCGGAGTGATCACCAAAGATGTTCAGGGCGTGCGAAGCGACGCAACGCGCGGAGACGTGGAAGACGCCCGGGAGCTGCTCGCCCGCGATCTTGTACATGTTCGGGATCATCAGGAGCAGGCCCTGGGAAGCCGTGTAGGTGGTGGTCAGAGCACCGGCGCCCAGCGAACCGTGAACGGTACCGGCTGCACCTGCCTCGGACTCCATCTCGACGACCTTGACCGGGGTGCCGAAGATGTTCTTGCGACCCTGGGCCGCCCACTGGTCGACATGGTCGGCCATCGGGCTGGACGGCGTAATGGGATAAATTCCCGCTACCTCGGTGTACGCATACGAAACATATGCGGCCGCCTCGTTGCCGTCCATAGACTTAAACTTACGCGCCATATACCCCTCTCCTCTCATATAGGTATACAGGCCCCGGCGATCGCCGGGATGTTGGCGTGATGGGATTTA
>CABURG010000022.1 GCA_902493835.1 uncultured Collinsella sp.
GAGCCAATAGACCCCGCCGTCATAACGATGCAGGGGATGGCAAAGACTACCGTGCCCACAATGATGCGGCGGCGCACCTTGCGTGATAACTCGTCGACCTCGGCATTTTCCTCGGCAGTCACAATACCGTCGCCGTTCAGGTCGCGCTTGAGCGGCACGCGCAAAAGAAGCAATACAGCTTCGGCAGCCAGCGCGATAAAGACGACGTTGATGCCAAACTCATAAAGCGCCGAGAGAAACAGTGGCCCGCTTGCGATGGCGATGCCATAGCCCGCCGCGCACAGGGGCGGCATGAGCGCGGTCGCCACGGCCACGCCGGCGATGAGCGTGGCGGGTTCCTGGTCGCGCGAGTTGCCCAGGCCACCCGCAAAGCCGCCCGCGAGCGCGACGGCAAGGTCCCACACAGTTGGTGTCGAATTGTCGATGATGGCGGCCGTGGTGGTGACAAGGGGCGAGAGCTTAAAGTACAACGTGGATGTGACCAGGCAAAAGGCCATCTGTAGAGCTAAGCTCGCGATGGCCTCAAGGGTAATCTCGCGGTCGAGCGTGGCGATGCCGTATGCCATGGCAAGGACCGAGCCCATGAGCGGACAGATGAGCATGGCGCCTACAATGGCGATATCCGAGTCGATATCGAGGCCGATGCTCGCGATCAACATGGCAATGATCAGGATGCATAAGTGAGAGCCGGTCAGCCGCGCCCCGTTTACAAAGCGCTTGCGAATCACGTGATAGGGCGCGCGTCCCTCGCGAATGTTGAATGCCTGCTTTATAAAGCGGCTTGCGTTCTCCATGGCCTCGCTGTGGGCGGGGCGGATGCCATGGCGCCGATGATGGCGCTCACGCAGTCGCTTGAGCTGTTGTTTGTCGAGTTCCATGCTTACCTCGTCTGGCTTCCGAGTCGCTCCTCATGTCTATCGTCTTTACTCTACACCGCGCTGAGTGAGGTGTCAGACGAGGCTTGGTGACCTGGAAGGCAGGTCAGTCGGCATGACTAAAAATGGCGTGAGGATCTAAAGGGTCAAATAGACAAAAAGCGCGGGGCCGGATTGATTCCGACCCCGCGCTCTGCGTTGGCGCGTTGTTGTTCGGCTTAGCCCAGCAGGCTCAAGCCCACGGAGACAAACGCCAGGATAACGCCGACGATAGACTCGCCGCCCAGCAGGCCGCTGGCGACAACCAGGCCCTGCTCCTGGAAGGCGGCGTCCTTGGCGGCCTTCTCCTCGTCCGAAAGACCGGCCTCGGCGTCGCGGTGAGCGGCCCACTTGTCGTAGGCGAGCTTAACGCAGGAGCCCAGGAAGGCCGTGAGCGACATGTAGAACGGCAGGTACACGCCCAGGCCGATCATCATGGCCGGAATGCCGAGCCAGTACATGACGATGCCGGCGATAAAGCCGCCTGCGAACCACGGTACGCTCGGGATGCCCGAGACCATGGTGGCGACCACGCTTGCCTGTGCGGCGACAAAGCTCTTGTCGGGGCCAAAGGCGTCCGGGCCATAGGCGGTGACGAGCGCGACCATGACGGCGGCGGCGACCAGGGCGCCTACGATGCCGCCGATGGCCTGGCCGACCCACTGTGCGCGCGGGTTGGTGCCCAGCACGGCACCGGCCTTAAAGTCGTTCATGACGTCGCCCGCAAGGCCGCACGCTACGGCCACGATGCCGGCGATAAAGAACAGCTTGACCTGAGCGAGCTGTGCGAAGGCGGCAACGATGAGCATGACGATGAGGCCGAAGATCTCCATGGGGTCGATACCCGTCTGGCCGCAGCTCTGTGCACTCATGATGGTGGTGACAAAGGTGAACAGCGTGACGATGACGGCTGGAACGGGACCAAGGTCGAGCGCGATGGCGACGATCACGGCGATGGCGGCGGCGCCCAGGCCGATGATGCCGGCGTCGAGCTTAAGGGAGCCCGAGATGAGCGACTGCTCGTCGGTGTCGGTGGAGCTGTCGGCGGCGAGGCCGCGGACGATACCGGCGACCTGCGGCAGGATGTCCTTGAGGACGACGGCGACGCCAAAGCCCATCATGAGGCCCATACCCAGGGACTTAACAATGCCCTGTGCGGTCATAACGTCAAACAGACCGGCAGCGGTGCCGCCGACGATGATGCCAAAATTGCCCAGCAGCGCGCCGGCAAACCAGAACGCGACGGGGGCGAAGCCCACGAGGAAACCGATGGACAGCAACATAGGCGAGTTGTAGATGGCAAAGGTCACGCCGGGGATGTTGAGCGTGCAAAGCATGCTGGGCACCACGCCCAGGGCGTCGCGCAGCACGCTGTAGATGCCGGCGATGGCCATGGAGCCAAAGAGCTGCTTGCCGGTCTTGCCGCCGGCCTCGGTCGCACGCAGGGTCTGAGCCGCGGCGTTGCCGGTGGGGAACTCAAGCGCGGCGTCCACGATAAAGTGACGGTGGATGAGCGCTGTCGCCAGAAGGCCCAGGATAGTGCCGGCGAGTGCCACGATAAACATGTCGAGCCAGCTGATCTGGTCGGCATAGCCCAGCATCCAGGCGCCCGGGATGGTAAATGCCAGACCGCCGGCGACCATGGCGCCTGCGGACATGATGGTGTGGGTGACGTTGGCCTCGTTGAGGCTGGCGTTGCCCATGAGCTTAAGGAAGAACAGCGAGATGACGGCAGCGAAAATGATGGGCCAGGGGAGGGCGCCCATCTTGAGGGCCGTGTAGGCCGAGCTTGCCGTGATGATCACGCAGCCAAGGACGCCGATGACGACGCCGCGCAGCGTGAGTTGCCCGCGCATCGAAGCGCGGTTCGAGGGATTGCTCATATAGAACTCCTTTGCGTATATCCGCTTCCCCCGGGGGCGCCGCTACGGATACGGCGCGGGAAGTCGGGTTACCAAGGGCCGCCGCGTGAGCTCGCAAACGACCGCGCACCAGTATAGCCGCAAGCTAGTCATTTTGGGATGACTGGTTTAGGTAGGCGATATACTGCTGGGCAGACGAAAGGAGCGCCGACGATGCTTAATGGGTGCGCATATATATTGACGGTCGATGTGGGCAACACGTTCATTCGCTTTGGCCTGTTTGCAGAGGATTCGGCCGCGGCGCAGGAATGTCCGCTTGCGACGTGCGAGATCACCACGCCGTCGAGCATCACAGCAGACGAGGTGCGCATGCGCCTCGTGCAGGTCATGGCCGCACTGGCGGCCGATGCGGGCATGCCGGGTGCGCTTGTGCCCGCGGCTGCTGTGCTGAGCTGCGTGGTCCCGGCGCTCGAACGCCCGTGGAAGGTAGCGCTTTCCCGTACTTGCACGGGGCGCGTGCTCACCGTGGGGCCGGGACTTAAGACCGGCATGCCCGTGCACTACGATGACCCGGCCGAGATCGGTCCCGACCGCATCGCCGATGCCGTGGCGGCCCGCGCCGTCTACGGCTCGCCGTGCATCGTGATCGACCTGGGCACCACGACCAATATTGAGGTCATCGACGCGCACGGTACCTTTGTCGGCGGCGTTATCGCGCCAGGCCTGGCCCTCGGCGCCCGCTCGCTTTCGGCGGCAGCAGCGCGCCTGCCGCAGGTCGAGCCCTCGGCACCGACGCACGTCATCGGCCGCAACACGCGCGAGGCCATGCGCTCGGGTGTGGTTTTGGGCGAGGTGGCGCGCATCGACGGCATGCTCGACATGGTGCTTGCCGAGATGCGCGCGACGAAGGCCGCGGGGGAGGGCGATGTGCCCATCGTCATTACCGGCGACGATGCCGAGGCACTTGCGGCGCTGGTCGGCCATAGCCTGACGGTCGACGATGCGCTGACGTTGCGGGGTCTCGCCGAGCTCTACCACATCAACCAAAAGCCCCGCCGCGCGTAGCGATGGGGGCGATGGGACAAAAACGTCTCCACCTTCCACCTGCTACAATGGGTCAAACTATTGCGATTACGGAGGTGTCTGGCATGTCGGACGATCTTCATCAAACCGCGTCGGGCAAGCGCCGCGACGTTATTAGCTGGGATGAGTTCTTTATGAGCGTGGCCATCGCCGCGCAGCGCCGCAGTAAGGACCCCAACACGCAGGTGGGCGCGTGCATCGCCAACACCAACCACCGCATCCTTTCGGTGGGCTACAACGGTACGCCCTCGGCGCTCAACGACGACTTTTTCCCGTGGGGCACGAGCGATGACCCGTTGCAGGATAAGCACAACTACGTGGTGCATGCCGAGGCCAACGCCGTGCTCAACTACCGCGGCTCGCTCAAAGACCTTGAGGGTTCCACGGTCTACGTCACGCTGTTCCCGTGCCACGACTGCGCCAAGATCCTGGCGCAGGTGGGCGTGGGCGAGGTCGTCTACCTGGACAACAAGTATGCCGACACCGATGACGGCCGTATCAGCCGCCGCATTCTCGACTCCTGCGGCATCAGCTACCGCCAGGTTATCGTCGATGTCCAGATTGGTACCGGGGGACAGGCTCAGCAGTAGCGCGTGCCAACGCCAGCTGGCGGCAAAACAGCCAAAAGAGCCCCGTCCCAAATTGACTGCTCGTGAAGGTCGTGTCCGCACGCATGGCTGGCGCCTAAGCGGGTACATGGCTGTAGTAACATAGCCCCTGTCCGCGGGCGTGCCCGCGTTATTGTGAGAAAGGAGCCCCTGTGGCTGTTAACGAAGAGCTGCTTAAGAAGGTTCTTGAAGAGATCCGCCCCAACCTGCAGGCCGACGGCGGCGATATGGAGTATGTGGGCGTCGACGACGAGGGCGTCGTCAAGCTGGAACTGCAGGGCGCCTGCGCCGGCTGCCCCATGAGCTCGCTAACCCTTTCCATGGGTATCGAGCGCATCCTGAAGGAGCATGTGCCCGGCGTTACCCGCGTTGAGCAGGTCAATGCTTCCGGCGAGGCAGAGGACCTGTACGACGAGTACGCGCCGTTCTAAGATGCGAAAGCTGCGGACGGTACGCTCCGCATAGACGTTACGTCCAAATTTGCGGCTGCGAGCGTAAGGCCCGCGGCCGCATTTGTATGTAGGGAGCAGGGGGATCGATATGCTCAACGACCTCTACCATATGCTTGATCCCGTCGCAATCTCGGCGGGCCCCATCACCATCTACTGGTACGGCCTGGCCTACGTGGTCGGCGCTCTGCTCACGGCGGTCGTTATGTACCGCACGCAGCGTCGTTGGGGCTTCGACATTACGATTGATGACCTGACGAGCGTCGTGGTCGGCGCGGTCTTTGGCCTCATTATCGGCGCTCGCCTGTTTTACGTCGTCTTTTACGGCGATGGCTACTATTGGACCCATCCGCTCGAGATCTTTGCCACCAACGAGGGCGGCATGAGCTTCCACGGTGGCCTGGTGGGCGGCATCTTGGGCGGCATCATTGTATGCCGCATGTATAAGCTCGACGCCTGGACCATCGCCGACCTTGCTGTAATCGGTGCTCCGCTGGCGCTGTGCCTGGGACGTTGCGCCAATTTCGTCAACGGCGAGCTGTGGGGTAAGCCGACCGATCTGCCCTGGGGCGTGGTCTTTGGCGGCACTGCGGGCGATATGCCGCGCCATCCCTCCCAGCTCTACGAGGCGTTTCTTGAGGGCGTCGTACTCTTCTGTATTTTGCAGGTGCTCAGCCGCAAAAAGCCGCTACTGCCCCAGGGTACGTTTATGGGCGTGTTCGTGATGGGGTACGGCATCGTCCGCTTTCTCGTTGAGTTTGTGCGCGTGCCCGATGCGCAGCTGGGCTATCTGCTGGGCGGTGTCATCACCATGGGTCAGCTGCTGAGTTTGCCGCTCGTGATCGCCGGCCTGGCGCTCATCATCTTCGCCCGACACCGCAACCGGCCCCAGCGCGTCTACCTGGACGCCTAACCACCAAGATCACCATAACGGGGACAGGCACCTTTGTGGTGGTTTTGCCGAGTTTGATAGGTTTCTAGAAAGGCTTTCGGACTGTGAAGGATTCCGACCTCTCCACAACGGCTGCGCGCGACGCTGCCCGCATCGTCTGGTTTAAGCGCTATCCCGCCAAGCAGACGCTCATCGCATTTTTGCTCGCGCTGTTGGCGACCACGGCGTTTTCCATCGATCCCGCCCCGGTGTCGAGCAACGCGGTCTTGGCGATTGACCCCAAAGCCTCGGGCATGCTGTACGTGTGCTACGAGGTGCTCCTCTCGTTTGCCGGCCATACCGACGCGGTCATGCTGCTTGCGCTTGCCTGCCTGCTCACGCTGCCGTTTCGCTACGTATTCTTTGGCCGCGGCGATGCTTGGCGTCCTTCGGTGATCCTTCCGTCGCTGTTCTTTGCCGCCTGCATGGTGTTTGGCCGCAGCTACGACCTCACCGATTCGGCCGAGATCGTGCTCGGCGACAAGGCCCGCATCATCTGCGCCTGGATAGGCGGTGTGGGCTGGATGCTCTTGGCGGTCGTTGCCTTCTACCTTGCCTTTGAGTGTCTAGATTGGCTGAGCTCTCGGCGCATTCCGTTTTCCGAAGCGCACTTTGGCCGCGTATGGCGTGTGGCTCACGCCGTGCTCTCGGTCCATCCCTTTGCCGGGCCCTTCCTGGTGCTTATGATCGCCTGGGCGCCCATGCTCATCGCTTCGCTGCCCGGCCTTTTTATGGGAGACACGGGTGCGCAGATTCGCCAGTGGTTCAACTACCCCAACGGCACGAGTGACTACCTGCGTCTGCTCAATCCCAATGTGTTGCTCAACGGACATCACCCCGTGGTGCACACGGCTATCATCGGTTCGTGCGTCCAGCTGGGGCTTTCACTGTTCAACAGCGCCAACGCAGGTCTTGCCATCTACACCTGCGCTCAGTTCGTCATTACGGCCGCCTGCATGGCCTATTCCATCTCGTCGCTGCGCAAGCTGGGCGTGAGTCTGCCGGTTCGCGGCGTGACCTTGCTGTTCTTTGTGTTTATGCCCATGTTCTCCAACTACGCGGCCCTGCTTACCAAAGATGTGCTGTTTGCCGACGCGTTTTTGGTGCTGTTGGTGCAGACCGTGAAGCTCGTGGCCTGCGGCCTGCCCCGTCGCGATGCCAATGCCGAGCGTGCGGGCGAACAGAGGCCCGTGCTCTTTGCGCGCCACGACTGGCTGTTGCTCGTGCTGGGTGCCATGGGTTCAACGTTTTTGCGCAATGGCGGCTTGGTCTTTCCGTTGGCGGCCTGCATGATTGCGGCGGCGTTTTGCGCCCGGGACGCGCATGTGGCCCGTCGCGTGGCCAAACAGTCTGGCGTCACGCCCTCGTACGCCACGCCGCGCTTCCGCTGGGTCGGCGTGCTCGCAGTGCTTGCGCTCTGCCTTGTCTCCAACATGTATTTCACCAAGGTATTTATGCCGGCGCACGATATCACGCCGGGCTCCAAGCGCGAGATCCTCTCGATTCCGTTTCAACAGACGGCTCGTTTCGTCCAAAAGCACGACGGCCTCAACTCGGGCGTCAACCCCACGGTTAAGGAGGACGGCACCATCGTGGAGGCTCCTTGCGACGGCTTGGTGACCGACGAAGAGCGTGCCGTGATCGACCGTGTACTCAAGTACGAGAATCTGGGCCGCCGTTACAACCCGGATAAGTCGGACGCCGTCAAAAATTGCTTTAACGAGTACGCCTCGCAGGAGGACATCAAGGCCTATTTTGAGGTGTGGGCCCAGATGTTCAAAAAGGATCCCGAGTGCTATATCTCGGCGCTCGTCAATAACTACTATGGGTACTTCTATCCGAGTGCTCGTGATGCATGGGTCTACAGCACGGCGCGCAGTGCCGAGATCATGGCGAAGCCCGATAACCTCAAGTACTTTGACTTCCATCCGGTCGATAGCAAAGCCGTGCGCTGGTGCGACCATCTGATTAACCTGTACCGTGTGGCGGTGCAGCGCATTCCGTTTATCTCGCTCACCATGAGCTCGGCTACTTACGCGTGGATTATGATCGCCGTGGTGGTCTACCTGTTGCGCCGCCATTCGTGGCGCGGGCTGGCCATTTGGGTGCCGCTGCTGGGCGTGCTCGCCGTGTGCCTGATTGGTCCGTGCAACGGCTCGACCTACATGCGCTACCTGTATCCGGTCATTGCCTGCATGCCCTTCGCCATCGGCGCCACCGTCACCCGCAGCGACTTCCTCTGGTCCTAACTTGGTGCATTGGGGTCAGGTTTCTTTGCACCAAAGGGGGCATCATCACGACGCCTTCATTTTGGGGTTTATCTCGCAGGCTAGTAGGTATATCATAACGACGTTTGTTTATATTGCCCGAGCATTTGCGCTGGGCTTTAGGTCGAAACCGATAGGAGACACGTATGTCCGGACACTCTAAGTGGGCCACAACCAAGCATCGTAAGGGCGCGCAGGACGCCAAGCGTTCCGCCCTCTTCTCCAAGCTCAGCCGCAACATCACCGTTGCTGCCCGTCTCGGCGGTGACCCGCTGCCCGAGAACAACGCCAGCCTCGCCGCTGCCGTTGCCAAGGCCAAGGCTCAGTCCATGCCTAAGGACAAGATCAAGTCCGCTATCGACAAGGCTTTTGGTTCGGGTGCTGACGCCGCCGTCTACGAGAACATCGTGTACGAGGGCTACGGTCCTGCCGGTGTCGCCGTCTACGTCGACTGCCTGACCGACAACCGCAACCGTACCGCCGCTGACGTCCGCTCCGCCTTCTCCCACGCTGGTGGCAACCTGGGCACCTCCGGCTCCGTCGCCTTCCAGTTTGAGCGCAAGGGCCAGATTGTCGTCGCCAAGGAGATCCTGGACGAGAACGCCAAGAAGGAGACCATGATCGCCAACGGTGCTGCCGGTGACGAGGATGAGTTCATGATGGCCATCGCCGAGGCCGGTGGCGAGGACTACGAGGACGCCGGCGAGGAGTGGATCGTCTGGACTACTGCCAACGAGGTCATGGCTGTCTCCAAGGCGCTCGAGGAGCAGGGCGTCCAAGTCAAGGGCTCCGAGACCACCATGGTCCCGACCACCCCGACCGAGGTTTCCGGCGCCGACGCCAAGAAGGTTCAGCGCCTCATCGACCGTCTTGAGGAGCTCGACGACGTCCAGGATGTTTACAGCACCATGGACATGACCGACGAGGTCATCGCTGCCCTCGAGGAGGAGTAGCGCCCGCACGGGTTAAGCCGTGCATATCTGGGCATAATGAAGCGAGCATGCAAGCCTCGTGGAATAGATGAGCCGGATCCGCGTGCGTAGAGCACCGGACCCGGCTCTTTTATAATGATGCGAACCGTTTTGCATTTTGAGAGCCGAGATTTGAAGGGAGCGCCACGTGCGCGTACTCAAACGAGCCCTAGCGATTGTGTATCTTGCCGCCGCCATCGTGGCGCTGGGTACGCTTGTCTGCCAGTTTTGGGGGCCGTATACGTATCGCTTTATGCTGCTGATGCGCGACCCCATGCCGCGCATTGTCGTGACGGCATGCGGCGGAGTTGTGGCGATCGGCGTGCTGGTAAGCTTCTTTCGCCTGATGTTTGCTCGTCGCGAGCCGTCCTGCGTGCATCCGGCGGGGGAGCGCAATATCGAGGTTACCCTTGCGGCGCTTTCTTCGTGTGCCAGGGCTGCTGCCGAGCGCGACGACCGCGTGATGGTCGAGCATGTCGAGGCCCGCGTCCAAGGCCCCGACGATTCGCACGTCCGATTTAAGGTCGAGGCTATCGCGCTTGACGATAAGGACGTGGCATCTCTGGCTACCGCGATGCAGCAGCGCATCGAGGAAGCTTGCGACACCATGCTCGGCACGCCGGGTACGACCACGCGCGTCCGTTTTTTGCCGTCCAAGACTACCGTCCAGACCGTGGAGGTTTCCGGTGAGTGATACCAATCAAGATAAGACCGCTCGTACGCCGCGCCTGACGATTGACCAGAGCGCCACACCGGCGAGCGAACCTTTTGATTCCAAAGCAGAGGCAACCGAGTTACAAGACGCGGCAGCCGTGGATTTTGACGAGGCTATGGGTCTCATCAAGGGTACGGGCGCTGCCATCTGGAGCTATGCTGTGCGTCATCCCAACACCACGCTCGGTGCCGTCGCTGGCTTTATCCTCGCCGTGTTGGTGCTCACGCTCGGCCTGTGGGACACGCTCGTCATCGCATTCTTCGTGCTGATCGGCGCTGTGATCGGCCAAATTCGCGACGGCGAGAACGGGATCGTCAACTTCTTCGGCCGTCTGTTTAGCGGCCGCTAATATGTATTCGACTGTCGCATCTGCGGCAGGCATAAGGAGGAACCATGGCTTTTAATACGAAGGTCGATGTGGCCGATACCGAGCTCGAGGAGAACGAGGCGGTCGTCGCCGAAGCCGAGGATGTGACGCTCGAGGACGAGGCTCTTGTCGAGGTCGAGTCCGATGAGGATGAGGACGACGAGGAGGCGGACGAGTCCGAGGACTCGCTGACCTATTCCAACGGTGTGATCGAGAAGATCGTTGCCATGGCCACCCGCGAGGTTCCGCACGTTCTGGGCATGAAGGGTAACCTTATGCACTTTGTGCAGGAGCAGTTTGGTGCCGAGAATCTGACCAAGGGCGTGACGGTCGAGGTCACCGATGACAATCGCGTGGTCGTCAACATCTCCGTCATTATCGAGTACGGCGCCTATGCGCCTGCGATCTTCGACGATGTCAAGGCGCGTGTCACCGAGCGCCTTGCCGCGATGACCGGCCTTGAGGTGGCGGGCGTCAACCTGCGCATCGAGGACGTCATCACCCCCGAGGAGTACGAGCACCGCACCAGCCAGCACGAGTAACCTTCCAAAAAGGGACAAGTTTGTTTTGGCAGGTTTTATCTGCGAAAACGTTAAACGGTCGACCGCGCAAGCAAAAGCGTGGCCGGCCGTTATTTGTATGCCCCCGATGTAGGCATACCGCTCGTCTAACTAGGGGTTGCAATCGTCGCGTTCCGCGTTACCCTAATGGGCGCATTGTTTTCAAATTGTTAACGAGGGGTTGCCGTAATGGCCGACGAGCACGAAACAGAAAGCAAGGCATGGGCGATTGAGGCCGCCGCGGCAGAGGCGGCATCGCGTGCTGCCGAGGAGATGCATCGTCCTCCCGTAGTGCCGATGGAGCGCGTGGTCGATCGCACCGATATCGAGCGCGGCGAGCGTGCCGGCCAAAAGCGCAGCCAGGAGCCAGGCTTCCCGCGCTTTTTTGCCGAGCTCAATCTGGGTCTGATTCTTACGGCCTTTGCCATCGTTGCGTTTAAAACCCCTAATCACTTTGCTTTTGGCGGCACCTCGGGCATGTCGGTCATTCTGTCCACGCTGTTCCCGACTCTGCCCGTCGGCGTCTTTATGTGGATTATCAACGCGGTTCTCGTCGTTTTGGGCTTTATCTTTTTGGAGCGCAAGGCGATTCTTTGGAGCGTCTTCGCCTCGTTTGCGCTGTCCGCCTACGTCTCGCTGTTTGAGCTCTTCATTCCGACCGATGTCTCTCTGACGGGTGATATGTGGCTCGACCTGTGCTTTGCCGTGATTCTGCCGGCGCTCGGCAGCGCTATCGTCTTTGATATTGGTGCCTCGACGGGCGGCACGGACATTCTCGCCATGATCCTCAAACGTCGCACGACGCTCGAGATTGGCCGCGCCCTGCTGCTGGTCGATATCGGCATCGTGACCATCGCGGCCTTTTTGTATGGCCCGCGTGTCGGTCTGTACTGCGTGCTCGGTCTGTTTGCCAAGACGCTTGTGGTCGACAAAGCCATTGAGAGCATTCATCTGCGCAAAGTCTGCACGGTCATTTGTTCCGAGCCCCTTAAGGTCGAGGAGTTTATCGTCAAGCATCTCAACCGCACGGCGACCATCAGCCGCGGCTACGGTGCCTTCTCGGGCAAGTGCGTGACGGTGATCATGAGCGTGCTGAGCCGTCGCGAGGCCGTGCAACTACGCCGCTATGCGCGCGAAGTCGATCCGGGTGCCTTTATCACGATCGTCGACAGCTCCGAGATCGTCGGCAAGGGCTTCCGCGGAACGAACTAACGCAGACGTATTCAACGAACCGCCTACTGGCGCCGTGTACCTTGCAAATCGGTCATCTTTGAGTATTTGACCCCACATTGGGCAATAATGATGCTAAAGACATCGTTTGCGATCCAAGTGATTCGTTCAAGATACGAAGGGATGATTCTATGTTCTGCTCGCAGTGTGGCGCCCCCATGGGCGATAACGACAAGTTCTGCGGCGCGTGTGGTGCCCCCAATGCCGGTGCCGCAGCCTCTGCCCCTCAGGGTCAGCCTCAGCCTCAGCAGTTTGCCCCTCAACCGCCCGTGGCGAATGCGCCAAAGGGCTGTGTGGCTCAGGCGTTCCAAGATATGACCAAGACCCCGGGCGTGCTTCAGCGTGTATGCCAAATCGCGTTTTTGCCGGCGCTGATTTGTGTTGTGTCGGTACTCGTGCTGTTTATTCCCGTTATTGGCGGCATTGCAGCTGCCATCGGCTTTTTGGCAGCTTGCATTGCGAGCGTGTGTGGTTCCGGCTTTGGTATCGAGTGGGGTCGCGATCTGTCGCTCAAGGTTGATGACGGTATGGATCGTCCACTCATGCGTTCCACGTCGTTTGGCCTCGGAGTCTTTTCGAGCGTTATCTCGGTCGTGCTCGAGGTTATCGCTGCCATTCCCGTTATCGGTGTAGTGCTTTCGCTGGTGGAGAGCGTGGTAATTGGCGCCGCGGGCTCGTATTCTTATTACGGCTCTTATGCGCTCGAGGCTGCGCTGTTTGGCTCGCTTGGCTTGCTTGTCCTGGCTATGATTGCCACGGCGGTCCTGGGGGTCTTCTTTAAAATGTTCGCCGACATCGCCGTGATGCACTTTGCGGTGACTGGTCGTGTGGAGAGTGCGTTTTCGCTCGACAAGGTCTGGGCGGCGTTTAAGCACAACAAGACCAAGCTGTTCTGTGCTTCGTTCCTTCCCGAGTTTTTGACGGGCCTGGTCGCCAACGTTGTCACCTGGATTCTGACGTTCGTCTTTGGCACCATTGCCTCTGTCGGTATGTATAGCTACTACTACCGTCCTACGGCTATTGAGGCGCTTGTTACTGGCGGTGGCATCACGCTCGTATTGTTCTTGGTGCTGACGGCGTTTGTCACGGTATTCCTCACGGTCTTTGGCAAGATGCTCAAGCACCGTGCCGTTGGCTATTGGGTTGCACGCTATGCAAGCGAATGGGCCGATGAGGATAAGGACGACGTTCTGACTTTTGTATTGCCCTTCGAGAAGAAGTCCGCTCCTTCGGGTCACGGTGCTCCGGATGCTTCGCCGGCACCTGCACCTGCACCTGCACCTGTTCCCGCGCCCGAGCCTGAGCCGGCGCCCGAGCCTGAGACGGCATCTGAGCCCGAGCCTGAGCCTGAGCCTGAGCCTGAGCCTGAGCCTGAGCCGGCACCTGCACCTGAGTCGGCGTCCGAGCCAAGCTCCGACGAGGAGCCTCAGGACGAGTAGCCACGCCGTCTGCCATTTGGGGACGGGGTAGAAATGGTAGAAATAGCGCTTGAAGAATGAGCGGGGGCGGACGTTTCGATACGTCCGCCCCCGCTTTGACATCGCGATGTGGCTATGACTGCGAGATGCCAGCGAATCGACTACTTGTCGTGCTTCTCCTCGCGGCGTGCAGCAGCGCGTGCATCGTGGATGCCCTTGATCGCGGCATGGCGAGCCGTTCGGGCATCATGGATGGCGTCGCGGGCCTCGGCGGTCGTCGCCTTGGCAGAGCGCAACTTGGCGGCCAGATCGGGGTTGGTTTCGGCGACCGCGGTAATCGTGGGGCCGTCGAGCTCCTCTTGCGTGGGCTCGGCCAAAAAGTCGATAGCATACTGGGCGGCCACCATGGAGCCCTTTGCCAGCACGGTCTCGTCAATCTTGTAAAAGCAGGAATGCTGGGCGTACGTGGCGCCAATCTGGGGGTTGCGCGTGCCAACAAAGGCGAGCACGCCCGGCACGCGGCGCAGATACTCCGAGAAGTCCTCGCCCGAAAGTGTGCCGCGATAATGGCCTTCGCCGGCTGCACCCAGGCACTTGACCACGGCCTGACGACAACGCTCGCTCGAGGCGGCATCGTTTTCGACCTTGTAGTTGGCGATGGTGTAGTCGGTAAGTTCGGCCTCGGCGCCCAGGGCTGCCGCGGTGTGCTCCACGATGCGGCGCATAAGCTCGGGCATTTCCTCGTGCGTCGAATCGCCATAGGTGCGCACCGTGCCGGCAAGGTAGGCCGTGCCGGCGATGACGTTGCGCGCGGTGCCGCCATGGAGCTCGCCGACGGTGATGACGGCGGGTTCGTAGGGGCTAATCTCGCGCGAGACGATGGTTTGCAGGGCGTTGACGATCTCGGCGGCAACCATAACGGCGTCGTGGCCGCGCTGGGGCATGGCGCCATGGCACGAGGTGCCGCGGACGTCGATGCGGAACCAGTCGGTATTGGCCATGCGCGGGCCGGGCTCGCAGCTTACGGTGCCGGCGTCGACCTCGCTCCAGATGTGCGCGGCATAGGCACCGTCGACGCCATCGAGTACGCCCGTGCCGATCATGAGTTTGGCGCCCTGGCCGTTTTCCTCACTGGGCTGGAATACGATGCGAATCTCGCCGTGGATGTCGTCAGTCATATGGCGCAGGATTTGCAGCGTGCCGAGCATCATGGCGATATGGCAGTCGTGACCGCAGGCGTGCATGCAGCCCTTGTTGACGCTGGCGAACTCCTCGCCGGTCTGCTCGGTGACGGGCAAGGCGTCGATATCGGCGCGCAGCAGGATACGGCGGCGCGGCGTGCCGTCCTCGCGGTAGGCATCCGGCGCGGTGCCGCGGAGCGTCGCCACCAGGCCCGTCTTGAGCGGACGCTCGTAGGGGATATTCATGGCGTCGAGCTGGTTGGCGATGTCAGAAGTCGTGCGCTCCTCGGCAAGGCTCAGCTCCGGGTGCTTATGGAAGTGCCGGCGCTGCTTGATGATGTAGGGTTCAAACTCGGCGGCGATATCCTGGATGGCCGCGGTGACGTCGTCTGCCGCGCGAACCTCGGTTGCCGCCATAATCTGCTGTGCCTTGGTCTTCGTCATGGTCGATTTGCTCCTTGCTGGGTTGATCGCAAAATCGTACAGGCTTTCTCCAGTATGCCACCTGCCGCTAGGGCTGGTAAAGTTGCCGTTTGCCGCTTGGGGTTTTGTAACAAGAGTGGGGGAGTACACTCGGGGGTGTTGAATTTCCTGCCAGAGATGGGGATGCCCATGCAGCATATCGATCGGATTATCTGCTCCAAGAACGTTTTTACCGCGCAAGACGGCATCGATGCCGCCCGCGAGCTGGCGATTGCCATTGCGGGCGATCGCATCGTCGCGGTCGGCGCGCCCGATGACGTGGTTGCCGCCGCCCCTGCCGCCACGCCAGTTGTCGACTACGGCGAGCAATTCATCTGCCCCGGTTTCCATGATGCGCACCTGCACTTCTTCCATACCTCGGTCGGTTCCTCGCCGTACATGCTCATGGATATGGGCACGTCAGAGGCGGCACTGGTGCAGCATGCGCTCGAGTTTTCCCAAGGCTTGCCCGATGACGCCTGGGTCGTGACCCAGGGCTGGCGCGATTACCGCTGGGATCCGCCCGAGCATCCTACCAAGGCTTCCCTCGACGCCGCCTTCCCCGATCGCCCCTGTGTTATGTATTCGGGCGATGGGCATACCCTGTGGCTCAACAGCCGCGCACTCGAAGCCCTCGGCGTGACGCGCGACAGCGAGCCTCCGGCGGGTGGCAGTTACGACAAGGATGCAAATGGCGAACTCACGGGTATCGCTCACGAGGCTGCGGCCATGCAGCTGCTGCCGCGCTGTCTTGAGTGGCTGGGCGAGGACCGCATCGCGAGCGCTTACGCCGACCAGATGAAGCGTATGGCCGAGCAAGGCATCACCTCGATTTGCGACATGTCGCTCATGCCCATGCCGGGCTGCGACTTTATTCGCGACGATGTTTACGACAAGCTGCAGGCCGCCGGCAAGCTGGGCATCCGTGCCCATCTGTTTCCCACGCTGCTGGACGACCAATCGCGCTTGGAAGAACTCCAGACCCGCTATGCGAACAACGCGCTGCTCTCGGCGCCAGGCTTTAAACAGTTCTTCGACGGCGTGTCGAGCGAGCATACCGCATACCTCACTGAGCCCTATACCAACCCGCGCTTCCCGGGCGACCAGGGTCGTCTGACGGTTCCCGTCGAGCGCATGCGCAAGTTGGTTCTGGCGGCAGCCGAGCGCGGCCACACCGTGCGCATCCACGTTATCGGCGATGGTGCCATTCATGCTGCGCTCGATATCTTTGAGGAGGTGGCAGAGCTCTACGGTCTGCCCCCGCACGGTCATAACACGCTTGAGCATCTGGAGAATCTGCTGCCCGAGGACATCGATCGTCTGCGCAAGCTCAACGTCATTGCCTCGAGCCAGCCTTGCCACATCACGCTCGACCCGGGTGGCCCGGAGCGCGACCTGGGCCTGGAACGCAGCCGCATCATGTGGCCGTTTGCGACCTATAAGCAGCGCGGCATCCGCCAAGCTTTCGGTACCGATAGCCCCATCACAGCCGTTACCAGCATGAACGTGCTCTACACGGCTATCACGCGCCAGGACCCAAAAAGCCACTGGCCCGAGGGCGGCTGGTTGCCGAGCGAGCGCATCGATGCGGCAACAGCTCTGCGCAACTACACCCTGGGCAGCGCCTACGCGGCAGGCGACGAGCAAAACCTCGGCAGCTTGGAGCCCGGCAAATACGCCGATCTGGTAGTCCTGGATCAAAACCCGCTCACCATCGACCCCCAAGAACTCCAGGTCACTAAAGTTCAGGCTACCTACCTGGCAGGCAACTTAATCTACGAGCGCTAGCCCCATACCCCACCCATAAGGGGCACGTTTCAACAACGTGCCCCTTTCTTGTTCGCACCATCTGCATCGCCATTTTGCTGCACTGACTTTTTCTGAATGCCGGACCCGAATTAGTTAACCAAGCTCCCGTGTGGCTGCGGAGGGGCGGGGCATAAGGTTTATCGCGAGTTCCGCACGAGC
>CABURG010000023.1 GCA_902493835.1 uncultured Collinsella sp.
CGCACCTCTGATCGACGAGCTGGTCGAGCGGGGCGCAGAAGAGCTGGTGCGCTCCCGTACGGGACTCACGCTCGATCCGTATTTCTCGGCTTCCAAGGTGCAGTGGATCCTCGACAACGTCGACGGTGCGCGTGAGAGCGCGGCGGCGGGCGACCTCATGTTCGGCACCATCGATACCTGGCTCATCTACAACCTCACCGGCAGTCAGGTCTTTGCCACCGACTACACCAATGCCAGCCGCACGGCGCTCTTTAATATCCATACGCTCGATTGGGACGACGACCTGCTGGCGCTCTTTGACGTTCCACGTTCCATGATGCCCGAGGTTCGTTGGAGCTCGGGCGACTACGGCCGCGTCGCGAGCGACATCATGACCAACATGCCGCCCATCATGGGCGTGGCGGGCGATCAGCAGGCGTCGCTGTTCGGCCACTGCTGCTTCCATCCCGGCCAGACCAAAAACACCTATGGCACGGGTTGCTTTATGCTCATGAACACCGGCGACGAGGTCGTCGAATCCAAGAACGGTCTGGTCTCCACGATCGGTATCGCCGCGGACGGCAAGATCAGCTATGCGCTCGAGGGTTCTATCTTTGCCGCCGGCTCAACCATGAACTGGCTGCGCAACAACATGGGCATCATCTCGAGTGTGAGCGAGTCCGCGCAACTCGCCGCTTCGATCAACGACAACGAGGGCTGCTACTTCGTCCCCGCCTTCGCTGGCCTGGGCGCTCCCTGGTGGGACCCACGTGCCCGCGGTATCGTGTGCGGCCTGACCGGTGCCTCGAGTCGCGCGACCATTGTGCGTGCGGCCTGCGAGTCCATGGCCTACCAGAGTTATGACGTGCTGCGCGCCATGGAGCAGGACGTGGGACTTTCGATTGAGCGCCTGTCCGTCGATGGCGGCGCCTCACGCAACGAGTTCATCATGCAATTCCAGGCCGACCTGCTGGATATCCCCGTGCTGCAATGCGAGACGGTGGAGACCACAGCAATCGGTGCCGCGTACTTGGCGGGTCTTGCCGTCGGCTATTGGGAAGACCTGGAAGAACTGGAGCAAAATGCCCAGATCGTTAGGACCTTCCTTCCCCACATGTCCGCCGAGCGCCGCGAGCAAAACCTTGCGGGCTGGCGTGATGCAGTCAGGCGCTCGCTCAGCATCGCACAGTAGGGCTGTGATGGGCTGCTCGATATAACAAACCGCTAAACTAATGCATGGCGTGCGGCGGCAACATTGCTTCGCGCCTTGTCAGCAAGGTCGTTTTGCGGCCGCAACGAAAGGGGCAATCAACCCATGACCGTCACCTACGACGCGTCCCGTGTGACGCTTGTCGACCACCCGCTCGTCCAGCACAAGCTGTCGATCCTGCGCGACAAAAACACCGGCACCAACCAGTTCCGCCAGCTTGTGCGCGAGCTCGCACTTTTTGACGGCTACGAGGCCATGCGCGACCTGCCCATGGAAGACGTCGAGGTCGAGACCCCCATCACTACCGCCACGTTCAAACAGCTTGCCGGCAAGAAACTCGCCATCGTGCCCATCCTGCGTGCGGGCCTTGGCATGGTCGACGGCATCCTCGACCTGGTGCCCTCCGCTCGCGTGGGCCACATCGGCATGGAGCGCGACGGGGTCACCCACGAGCCGCACGAGTATTACTGCAAGATGCCCAAGGATATCGACCAGCGCATCTGCCTGGTCGTCGACCCCATGCTTGCCACGGGCGGTTCGGCCGAGATGGCCATCAGCTACCTGCGCGAGCGCGGTGTCAAGGACATCCGCATGCTGTGCATCGTCGCGGCCCCCGAGGGCCTCAAGTCGCTGACTGAGAAGGATCCTGATGTGCATATCTATACCTGCGCCATCGACGACCATCTCAACGAGGCTGCCTACATCGTTCCCGGCCTCGGCGACGCCGGCGACCGCATCTACGGCACGCTGTAATCTCTGAGCCATACCGGCTAACGTCGAAAATACGAAGAAATGGTGCGCGCGGGCGAGCAAAAGACGTCCACGCGCACTCCTGTTAACGGACGTTTTGCGCTGAGGGGTTGAGAAAAACGTATTACCGTACCTGCGGCATAAAGAAGGTCTTAAGAAAACGAACAGGTGCGTATTAACCGATGCTTTTTCGGTTGTACTTTAGCGATTGGCTCGTACAATAGTCACCAATGTTTGGCGGGAACTGTCCTGTGAGGCGATAAAAAAGGAAAGTGAGGACGCCAGTGTTTCAGATAGCCGATCTGCTCGCTATCGTTGCAGGTGCCATCGCGGGCGCGATTGCCTTCCTTCCCTTTGTCTTTACGCTCAAGCCGGTTCTTGACGATAAGCAGAATGCGGACATGCTCAAGGGTATGGTGAGTCTCGCGGTCTCGGCAATCGCGTTGCTTGTCTTTACCTTGGTTGTGTTTGTGTTGTTCGGAGAGGCATTTCGCATGTTCCTCCTGGGCGAGGCGATCGGCTTCGTGGCCTTTATGGCCGCCTGCGCGGTTCGCGTCGCCAAGGCGCTGCGAGATCCTCATGAGGTCGAAAGGTAAGTCGTGGAAATTTTTGAAAAGCTGCCTGATGAGATTAATCATCTGGTCAGCGAGTTCAGCTCCACCCCTGTCGTGGGCGATCTGAGCTGCGGCATCACGCAGTACTCGTTTTGGCTGATCGTCTCCACGATCGTGCTCCTGATCGTCCTAGCCGTGTTCAAGAAGAAGCAGACCCTGGTTCCCAAGGGCTTCTTCGTCAACGGTTTCGAGTACATCATCGAGTACGTCGAGAACGATATCGGCAAGGGTGTCGTGGGTGAGAACTGGAAGAAGCACTTCCCGTTCCTGTGCTCGCTTTTCCTGTTCATCCTGATCAATAACATGATCGGCCTGATCCCGGGAATGAAGCCCGGCACCGGCGCAATCGGCTCCACCGCCGCACTCGCCATTTTCGCCTTCGTGTACTTCATCTACTACGGATGCAAGGCTCACGGCGTGATCGGCTACATCAAGAGCCTCGCCCCGCAGGGCGTGAGCTTCCCGATGAACGTGCTCGTGTGGGTCGTCGAGCTTTTCTCGACCTTCCTGCGCCTCATCACGCTTGCCGTCCGTCTGTTCTGCAACATGTTCGCAGGACACGTGGTCATGGGCTCGTTCGCCATCATGGCGAGCATGTTCATGCAGCCGCTGCTTCAGCAGGTTTCCGCGGCCCACGCCGTCGGCGCCCTGCCTTCGCTGGCCTGGCTTGCCATCCTCATCCTGATCTATGCGATCGAGCTTGTGGTCGGCGCCATCCAGGCTTACGTCTTCACGGTCCTTACCGCCGTGTATGTCTCCGAGGCAGAGGAGGTCGCGGAGGAGGAGTAGTCTTCCGTTCGTGCCTTAAAGGTAAGGCAATTCGTTAAACCGCCGGTGCCCGTACCCATGGAGCCCGGCAGTTATAAAAAGGTTATCCTGCGTGAAATAAGACACGCACGACAAAGGAGGAATCGTGGGAGTTATCGGTTACGGTCTCGGTGTTATCGGCGCTGGTCTTGCTATCGGCCTGTCTGCTCTGGGTGCTACGGGTGCTATGGCCCGTCAGCCTGAGGTCCAGGGCCGCGTGTTCACCGTCTTCATCATGGGCTCCGCTTTCGGCGAGGCTCTGGCTCTGATCGGCTTCGTTGTCGCGCTGATCGTTAAATAGCACGGAGCGTCAAGTATGAATCTTTCATCCCAGAAGAGCGCGATCGCACTCTCCGCGTCCGCGGCCGCGCTGCTCATGCCGGTTTCCGCGTTCGCCGAGGACGGCGCCGCCGGTGCGGACATCCTCATCCCTAAGATGGCGGAGTTCATCCCGGCGCTTATCGCCTTCCTGATTATCTGGATCGTGCTGGCCAAGGTCGCCCTGCCGGGCATCATGAAAACCATGGAGGAGCGCGGCAGGAAGATCGAGGAGAGCCTCGACGAGGCCGAGAAGACCAAGCAGGAGGCTATCGCCAAGCGCGCTGAGTCCGACTCGATCGTCACCGACGCCCGTCGTCAGGCTGCCGACATCGTTCTCGAGGCCCGTAAGGACGCCGAGTCCGAGCGTGCCCGTATCATCGAGGCTGCTCACAAGGAGGCCGAGGAGATCATCGCCAAGGCCCATACGACCGTCGAGGACGAGCGCAAGTCCATCTACGCCGGTGCCGCGAGCTCCATCGCCGACCTGTCCGTTGCCGTCGCCACCAAGATCGTGGGCGAGGCACTCGAGGACGATGCCGAGCAGAAGAAGCTCATCGAGCGCTACATCCAGGAAGCAGGTAGCCTGAATGCCGACTAGCCGCTATCAGGACAAGGTGCTCGAGACCTACGCGCGTTCCCTTTTGGAAGCCGCCAAGGCCGAGAACCATGTGTTCGAAGACCTCGAGATGGTCGAGCGCTTGGCTTCTGCCAGCCCCGAGATCATCGCCGTGCTCGACACCATGTCCAAGCGCGACCAGCTCGACCTTCTTCCCAAGGTGGCAGCTGCCTTTAAGTATGTTGCCGAGGAAGACGAGGATGTAGTGGGCGTGACCGTCACCACGGCGATCCCGCTCGACGACGAGCTGCGTCAAACCATCACTAAGAAATGCGAGCAGGACTTCGGCCGCAAGGTATTCCTTATCGAGCAGGTCGACCCGTCTATCGTGGGCGGCCTGGTGCTCGAGGCCCGCGGCGAGCGTCGTGACATTTCCGTCAAGACGCAACTGCGCATCGCGCAGGAGACCCTCGCAAACTCTGCTAATTCGTACGGAGGTGAAGCCTAATGTCCGAAACCCTCAATGCCCAGGATATCGCCAAGAAACTGCAGGAGCAGCTCACGAGCCTCTCCGCGACGGTCGATACGCATGAGGTTTCAACGGTCGATGAGGTAGGCGACGGCATCGCGCGCGTCTCCGGCCTCAAGAGCGCCATGGCAGGCGAGCTTCTGGAGTTCAAGAGCTCCGATACCGGTGAGACCGTCTTCGGCCTTGCCCAGAACCTTGACCGTGACGAGGTCGGCGCCGTTCTGTTTGGTGCCGTCGACTCCATCAAGGAAGGCGACGAGTGCCGCACCACTGGCCGCATTATGGATATCCCCGTGAGCCGTGCCATGCTCGGCCGCGTCGTCAATCCGCTCGGCCAGCCCATCGACGGCCTGGGCGACATCGTCGCCACGCACCGTCGCCCCATCGAGTTCAAGGCTCCCGGCGTCATTGATCGTACCCCGGTGTGCGAGCCGGTTCAGACCGGTCTGCTCGCTATCGACTCCATGGTGCCTATTGGCCGCGGTCAGCGTGAGCTCATCATCGGCGACCGTAAGACCGGTAAGACCGCCATCGCCATCGACGCTATCCTCAACCAGCGCGGCAAGGGCATGGTCTGCATCTATGTCGCCATCGGCCAGAAGGCCTCCACGGTTGCCAACATCCGTGAGACCCTCGCTCAGCACGGTGCGCTCGACTACACCATCATCGTTTCGGCCACTGCTGCCGATTCCGCCCCTATGCAGTACATCGCGCCTATGGCCGGTGCCGCTATTGGCGAGTTCTTCATGTACAACGGCGAGGACGGCAAGCCCGCCAGCGAGACCAACCCCGGCGGCCACGTGCTCGTCATCTACGACGACCTGTCCAAGCAGGCTGTGGCCTACCGTCAGATGTCGCTGACGCTGCATCGTCCGCCCGGACGCGAGGCCTATCCTGGCGACATCTTCTACCTGCACTCTCGTCTGCTCGAGCGTGCCGTCAAGATGTCCAAGAAGAACGGTTACGGCTCCATGACGGCACTGCCGATCATCGAGACCCAGGACGGCGACGTCTCGGCCTACATTCCGACCAACGTCATTTCCATTACCGATGGTCAGATCTACCTGCAGTCCGAGCTCTTCTTCCAGGGTCAGCGCCCGGCAGTCGACGTGGGTATCTCCGTGTCCCGCGTCGGTGGCGATGCGCAGACCAAGGCCATGAAGCAGGTCGCCGGCAACCTCCGTCTGGACCTCGCTTCCTATCAGGAGCTCGCTGGCTTTACGCAGTTCGGCTCCGACCTCGACGAGGCTACTCAGAAGCAGCTGACCCACGGTGCTCGCATGACCGAGCTCCTGAAGCAGCCGCGTTACAAGCCGTTTGAGGTTGGCGAGCAGATCGTTACGCTGTTCGCTGGCAACGAGGGCTTCCTGGATGACCTGGAGATCGCCGACGTGCTGCCCTTCCGTGCCGAGCTCATCGAGTACATGGACAATGGCTTTGGTTCGCTGCTCGACAAGGTTCGCGCCAAGAAGATCGATGATGACACCAAGGCTGAACTCTTGCGCGTCATCGGCGACTTCAAGCAGCAGTTCATGGCCAAGCACCATTCGGATGTTTCTGGATCAGAGGAGAACTAAGCCCCATGGCCAACCTTCGCGACATTAAGAAGCGAATCTCCTCGGTTACCACGACCAAGCAGATCACGCGCACGATGGAGATGGTCTCTACGGCCAAGATTCGTCGTGCCCTCGATCGCTCCAAGCAGGCCGAGCCCTATAAGGAGGCGCTGACCGACGTCATGTTGACGGTCGCCGGCGACGCCTCCTGTTCGGGCACCGATCCCATGCTGCAGAAGCATGAGAGCGTCAAGCATGGCCTGATTGTCGTTATTGCCTCGGACCGCGGCCTTGCCGGCGGTTTCAATACGACGGTGGAGCGCACGGCCGAAAAGCTCGCCGCTTCTTGGGCGAACGACGGCATCGAGTGCGAGATCATCGCGTGCGGGCGTAAGCCGGCCACGTATTTCCGTGACCGCGCAAACGTTGTCATGCACTTTGAGGGCAACTCCTCTGAGCCCGATTTCAATCAGGCCCGCATGATCTCCTCTCATATCTGCGATGCGTATCGTGCCGGTGAGCTTGACCGTGTCGAGCTTGTCTACCACCACGCCAAGAACCGCGTGGATCAGGAGCTTCGCGTCGAGCATCTGTTGCCGCTCGACCCCGAGATGATCGCTATGGCCCACGGTCCGCGTAAGAACGAGACCGACGCCCCTAAGCGCATCTCGTCCACGTTCGAGTTCGTGCCCTCTCCCGAGCATGTTCTCGGCAAGCTTGTGCCGTCTTATATCCTGACGGTCATCTACCAGGCCCTGATCGATTCGGCGGCTGCCGAGCAGGGTGCACGCCGCAAGGCCATGCACTCCGCGACGGAAAACGCCACCGCGATCATCTCGACCCTTACCCGCACGTATAGTCGCGTGCGCCAGGCTTCGATCACGACCGAGATTAACGAGATCGTCGGCGGAGCCTCAGCATTGGAGGAACAGTAATGGCTAATAACACCGTAAAGCTTGCGGTCGAGGAAGCCACCAAGAAGACGACTGCCGGTGATGGTCGCATCGTGCGAATCATCGGCCCTGTCGTCGACGTCAAGTTTGACGGCGCGGTGCCCCCGATCTACAACGCGCTCACGGTCGAGGCCGAGACCCCGATCGGTCATCTGAGCACGATCCTCGAGGTCGAGAGCCAGCTTCCGGGCGGCGTCGTCCGCACGGTCGCCATGTCCTCGACCGACGGCCTGCAGCGCGGCCTCATCGCCACCGATACCGGTGAGCCCATGAAGATGCCCGTTGGTCCCAAGACGCTTGGCCGCATTTGGAACGTCATGGGCAAGCCCGTCGACGGCAAGCCCATGCCCGAGGTGGAGGAGTTCTACCCCATCCACCATGCAGCGCCCCGTTTCGACGAGCTCACCACCAAGACCGAGATCTTCGAGACCGGCATCAAGGCCGTCGACCTGCTCGAGCCCTACATCCGTGGCGGCAAGACAGGCCTGTTCGGCGGCGCCGGCGTCGGCAAGACCGTTCTGATTCAGGAGCTCATCAACAACCTCGCCCAGGAGCACGGTGGCACCTCGGTGTTCACCGGCGTCGGCGAGCGTACCCGCGAGGGCACCGACCTGTTCCTCGAGATGAGCGAGTCTGGCGTTATCGACAAGACCTGCTTGGTCTATGGTCAGATGAACGAGCCGCCCGGAGCGCGTCTGCGCATCGGTCTGGCCGGCCTTACCACCGCTGAGTACTTCCGCGATCGTGGCCAGGACGTTCTGCTGTTCATCGACAACATCTTCCGCTTCTCCCAGGCAGGTTCCGAGGTTTCCGCACTGCTGGGCCGTATGCCGTCCGCCGTTGGTTACCAGCCCACGCTGGCAACCGAGATGGGCGACCTCCAGGAGCGCATTACCTCGACCAAGACGGGCTCCATTACCTCCGTCCAGGCTGTCTACGTCCCCGCAGACGACCTTACCGACCCGGCGCCTGCCACGACGTTTACGCACCTCGACGCCACCACGGTTCTTTCGCGTAGCATTTCGTCGCTCGGCCTGTTCCCGGCTATCGACCCGCTCGCATCTTCCTCCGACGCTCTCGATCCCTCGATCGTCGGCGAGGAGCACTACCGTGTCGCCGTCAAGGTCCAGGAGCTCCTGCAGGAGTACTCCGACCTTCAGGACATCATCGCCATTCTGGGTATGGACGAGCTGTCCGAGGAGCAGCGCCTTACGGTCAACCGTGCCCGTAAGATTCAGCAGTTCCTCTCGCAGTCCTTCCACGTCGCCGAGAAGTTCACCGGCAACCCCGGTGTCTACGTCCGCGTCGAGGATACCGTCCGCTCTTTCGCCGAGATTGTCGACGGCAAGGCCGATGACCTGCCCGAGCAGGCTTTCCGCTATGCTTCCACGATTGAGGACGTGCGCGAGCGCGCCCGCAAGATGGGGGAGAAGTAGGTTATGCGTATCCGCATCGTGTGCCCCGTGAGCTGCGCCTATGAGGGCGACGCTGCGTTTGTGTCGATTCCGTCCACGGATGGCGAGTTTGGCGTTCTGCCTGCTCACTCCAGCGAGATCTGCACGATCGACCGCGGTTACGTTCGCGTTTCCGATAAGGCCATGGGCACTGTCGACCACACGTTTGCCGTGGCCGGCGGCTATGCCCAGGTTGCGGACGATGTCGTGACCGTTCTCGCCGAGCGCGCTTGCGATTTGGCGACCGTCGATGCCGACAAGCTTAAAGCTGATATTCAAGGTTTTGAAGAGAAGCTGGGTAATTTGTCGGAGGATGATGCACGCCGCGCCTACCTCTATAATGAAATCGCATGGTGTAAGCTCAAGCTTGCCCAATAGTCAAACGATTTAGCGTTCGACCATTTGCGAACACATCATGCCCGGGATGGCCCAGCCACCCCGGGCATGCTTTTTGAAAGGGTAGACCTTGGATATTATCCGCGTTGAGGGTGGCCACGCCATCGGAGGCTCCGTGCCCGTCTCGGGTGCCAAGAACTCCGCGCTCAAACTCATGGCGGCAACGCTTCTGGCGCCGGGCAAGACGACGCTGCAGAACGTGCCCGATATTTCCGATGTTCACGTGATGGGCAAGGTGCTCAAGGGCATGGGCGCTACGATCGATGTTCTCGACGAGCACACGCTCGAGATTGATACCTCTCAGGTCGATTCTTGGGAGGCCCCCTACGAGCTCGTTGCCAAGATGCGTGCTTCCACAGCCGTGATGGGACCCCTGCTGGGTCGCTTCCATCGCGCCAAGATCGCCATGCCGGGCGGCTGCAACCTGGGTGCTCGCAAGATCGATATGCACATTCTTGGTCTTGAGGCCCTGGGCGTTGAGTTCGATACCGCCCACGGCTACATCAACGCTAATGCGCCCCAAGGTCTGCGCGGTACCACCGTCACGCTCGAGTTCGCCAGCGTCGGTGCGACCGAGAACCTCATCATGGCATCCGTGCGCGCGCAGGGCACCACGGTTATCGACAATGCCGCCCGCGAGCCCGAGATCGTCGATCTCGCCAACATGCTCAACGAGATGGGCGCCAAGATTGTTGGCGCCGGTACGCCTGTCGTGACCATCGAGGGCGTGGAAGAGCTGCATCCTGTTACCCATCGCGTAGTGGGCGACCGCATCGAGGCCGGTACCTTTATCGTTGCCGGTGCGTTGATGGCCGACGATCGCGGTGTCGATGTCACGGGCTTTTGCCCCATTCACTTGGGCATGGTGCTCAAGAAGATGGAGCTCATGGGTATCAACTGCGAGCGCGTCGAGGATGGCGTCCATGTGAACCGTGCCAAGCGTATCAAGCCGGTCGACATCCAGACGCTTCCGTTCCCCGGCTTCCCGACGGACATGCAGGCGCAGATTATGGTGCTCTCCGCCCTTGCCGATGGTAGCTCCGTTATCACCGAGAACATCTTCGAGAATCGCTTTATGTTTGCCTCTGAGCTGGTGCGCATGGGTGCCGACATTCGTATCGAGAGTCATCATGCCATGATTCATGGCGTCAAGGGCTTCTCGGGTGCACAGGTTACCTCGCCCGATCTGCGTGGCGGAGCGGCCCTCGTCGTAGCGGGCTTGATCGCCGACGGGACGACCGAGGTTTCGGCCATCCATCACATCAAGCGCGGCTACGAGCAGTTTGTCGAAAAGCTGCAGGCGCTCGGCGCGCATGTCGAGCATGCTACCGTCCCCGATCCCGTCATCTACTAATACAGGTTGCCTATGTTTAATAAAAAGCCCCTCGCGGATACCACCGCCCGAAGACCCTCAACTGGTGCGCAGGCCAAGATCTACAGTCGCGATAACGTGGCTCGCTATTCCGAGCGCGCTCGCCAACGTCGTCGTAGCTACACGATTCGTCACGTCGCGCTCATTGTCGTGCTTGGCGTGCTGCTGAGTGCCACTACCGCTGCCGGCCTGTGGTTTGCCACCATTATGGGCAAGCTCGGCGATTCTAATGTCATTACCGACAATCTGCGTCGGGTTCTGGTTGACACCGATGAGGCAAAGGATCCGTTCTACGTGCTGCTTCTTGGCACCGACGGCCGTCCGGGCGAGGATACGTATCGTGCCGACTCGATTATCCTGGCACGCATCGACCCCACGCAAAAGCAGGCGACGCTCATTTCCGTTCCGCGCGACACCAAGGTCGAGTACAAGGGCGAGACCATGAAGATCAACGCCTGCCATACCGTTGGCGGCGCCGAGGCCATGGTCGAGGCGGTCAACGAGCTGTGCGGTGTTCAGATTTCCCACTATGCCGAGGTCAGCTTCGACGGTATGCAGGCGCTGATTGATTCGGTTGGCGGTATCGACATTAACGCAACCGATGATGTTGACGACCCCGAGCACCTGGATATTAAGATTACCGCTGGCCAGCAGCATATGGACGGTGCCACCGCCCTTACCTATGCCCGCTGCCGCTACACCTATGCCGACGGCGATTACACGCGCATGCGCCACCAGCGTCAGGTGCTTGGCGCCCTTGCCAACCAGATTCTCAATAACTTCGATGCCACGAAGATCTTTGGCCTGGTTAATTCGCTGTCCGATATGCTCGTAACCGATATGAGCGTTCAGGATATCGTGGCTACGGTCAACGCCATGCGCGGTATGGATGTCGACGGTATCTACTCGGCCAACCTGCCCTCGTACGCCGACGACAGCACCATGATCGACGGTGTGAGCTACGTCTTTGTCTACGAGGACGAGCTCAAGGAAATGATGGAGCGCGTCGATGCCGGCAAGGATCCCAAGGGTCCCAACACCATGGGTCTTTCCGACGGTTCCAGCTCTACGATCGGTGACCTGAACAACAACACGTCTGACGACTACGCAAACGGTACCGCAACCTCATCGGTCAGCTCTGACGATTCCGATGACTCAAGCGATTCAAGCGATTCGGACTACTACGAAGAGCCCACCGGCGACGGCAACGGCTACGAAGCCAACTACTAGAGTTACGCGGTTTTACCAAACCGCGTAACCGCTTGACGCTGCAAACCCGCCAGAGCGGCAATCTGCCTTTCAACTTCGGCGGCATGATCAAAAAAGTTACGGCGTTTTACCAAACGCCGTAACGGCTCGACGCTGCGCGCCGCCCAAGGTGACAATTTGTCATTCAAAAGGCAGGGCATGACCAGAAGGTCAATGCCCTGCCTTTTTCATGCCAACTTGTTCACCTTGGACGTCGCTCGCTGACGTTGGCTCAACCTGCGGTGCTGACTACTCCCCTTGCCACCA
Source organism: uncultured Collinsella sp. (assembly GCA_902493835.1). Lineage (GTDB taxonomy): Bacteria > Actinomycetota > Coriobacteriia > Coriobacteriales > Coriobacteriaceae > Collinsella. The sequence goes on from CABURG010000023.1 coordinate 12,013, forward strand.
AAAACCGCCTCGTTCTCGGTTTTTGAGGACGGGGCGGTTTTGCTTACCTAGATTGTTCGAGTTCCTTATGCAAAGCGGGCGACGAGCTCCTGGAGCACGTCGGTCATCTTGACGAGCGAACTGACCGGGACGAACTCGTTGACGCCGTGGTAGCAATAGCCGCCGGTGGAAAGGTTGGGGCAGGGCAGACCGCGGAACGACAGCTGAGCGCCGTCGGTGCCGCCGCGAATCGGCAGCACTTGGGGCTCAACGCCGCAGGCAAGGTAGGCTTCCTTGGCAACATCAATAAGCTCGGGATAGTCACGAACGATCTCGGCCATATTTCGATACTGCTGCTTAATCTCGACCGTCACGCGCTCCTCACCCAGACGCTGGTTGAGCATCGAGGCGGCGGCATCAATAAGGTCGAGTTTCTGCTGGAACTTGGCGGCGTCATGGTCGCGGACGATATAGCGCGCTGTGGCGTGATCGACGGTCGCAGATACACCCTCAAGGTGATAAAAGCCCTCGTAGCTTTCCGTATACTCCGGGCGCTGCACGTAGGGGAGCAACGCGTTGAAGTCGCAGAACAGATTGCCTGCGTTGACCATACGACCCTTAGCGTCGCCCGGGTGGATGGACTGGCCCTCAAAGCGGACGGTCGCCTCGGCGGCGTTAAAGCACTCCCACTCCAGCTCGCCGATGGGGCCGCCGTCGACCGTGTAGGCGTACTTGCAGCCAAAGGCATCGATATCCAACAGCTCGGCTCCGTGGCCGATCTCCTCGTCAGGGCAGAAGCAAATGCCGAGTGTGGGATGGGGCAGAGAAGGGTCCTGAGCGATACGCGCGACAAGCGACATGATCTCGGCGACGCCTGCCTTGTCGTCCGCGCCCAGCAGCGTGGTGCCATCGCTGCAGACCAGGTCCTCACCCGCGAGGTCATTCAGGGCGGGAAGCTTGGCGGTACTCATGGCAACGGGTTTACCGTCAACCGTGCCGCAGACCAGGTCGCCGCCTTCGTAGTGCACGATGTGCGGCTTCACACCGGCGCCCGGTGCAACTTCGGTGGTGTCGAGATGGGCGATCAGGCCCAGGGCGGGCTTGTCCTCAGCGCCCGCACTTGCGGGGATATGCGCGCAGACATAGGCGTGCTCGGTCACGTGGGCATCTTCCGCACCAAGCTCGCGCAGCTCTTCAGCCAGCACGTTGGCAAGGTCAAACTGAACGGCGCTCGAGGGTACCTGGTCGCAGTTTGCATCCTCGGACTGCGTGTTGATCTGGACGTAGCGCAAAAAGCGTTCGAGGACATCGGGGCTCGTGGTGGTGTTTTCCATAAAGACCGCTCCAATCTTGGTCGTCGTGTGCAACAAGAACTCTAGCACGGTATGCCACGGCATACCACGACGCTTGGATGGGGTAGAATCAGCCATTGAATGCGGAAGGGACGGAAGATCATGGATACGACAAATAGCTCGCGCGAACTACATCTGACGGTGGCGAACGAAGACTACTTGGAGTGCATGGTTCGCATTGAAAGCGAAGAGGGGGAAACCAACGGCGTGCGATCGGTCGACATCGCGCAGCGCCTTGGCGTCTCCAAGGCATCGGTCAATAAAGCGGTTTCGGCGCTCAAGGCATCCGAACTTGTCGAGCAATCGCACTACGGCAAGGTAGTCCTGACCGATCGCGGCCGCGAGGTTGGTACGGCTATCTGGTACCGTCATCGCCTCATCCGCACGTTTTTGGTTCAGGAGCTCGGTGTCGAATTTGAGCGAGCCGATTCCGAGGCCTGCATGATGGAGCATGCGCTTTCCGAGGACACGATGAACCGCTGGCTCGCCTATCTCGAAAAGCAGGGAATCAGCGTCGAGGAATAGCGGGATATATATGGATACGAGTTATTACAACCGCTTTGGTGCCGAGGAACTTACGCGCCGCTTGTCGAGCGAGACCTTGTTGGCGCAGGGTCCCATGGGCAGTGTTCTGTTGAGTGAGTACGATGCCGCCGACATTCCACCGGCGTTTTGGAATCTGGCAGAGCCGCAGACCGTTTCTCGTATCCATCGCTTGTATGTCGCCGCCGGCGCACAGGTGCTCATTACCAACACCTTTCAGGCATCGAGCTATGCCCTCAAGCACGACCAGATTGCGCCGTCCGTGGCGGAGGTCAATCGCGGGGCCGTCGACGATGCCCGCCAGGCGCACCCTCAGCTGCTGCTGGGCTCGATGGGCCCGATCGGTATTGAATGGTTTGCCGAGGACTCTGCCGAGTATCGTGAAATCCGAGGCATTGCGCGCGAACAGGCGCACACCTTGCTCAATGCCGGCGTTGACGGTCTGCTGATCGAGACGGTGACGTCTATCCGTAATTTGCAGCCCATGCTTGCCGGCGCTCGAGATGCCGCCGACGGCATGCCTGTTCTGGTGAGTTTTGTCGTTGACGATAAAGGCGACCTGTTGGGCGATGGCCTCAACATCGAGGCAGCCGTTTTGTACGCCGAAAAACACGGCGCAAACTCGGTTGGTGTTAATTGCTGTTCGCTTGCGGCCGCGAACGCGGCGGTGCCCAGGATGGTTGCATCGGCGACTACTCCCGTCACGGTGCGTCCCAACGTGGGCGATCCGGTCCAGACTCAGGATGGCCCCGTATGGCACGAGAACCCCGAAGCTTTCGCGCGCGCATGCATCGAATGGAGGCATGCCGGTGCCGCAATGGTGGGCAGTTGCTGTGGAACCACGGCAATCACTACGGCAGCGATGGCCGAGGCGCTCGATATATAAAGGGCAAAACCGCTCCATACGGGGCGGTTTTTTTTATTGCTTGCATGTCCTCGGCAGCATTTGCCCAAATGGTGAATGCTGGTGCCGGCAGGTTGCCGAGTGCATGTTGCGGGTATACCCCATGCGTATCATGATCCAAACACTGTGAGGTGTCTGCGCGTGTGCGCGATAATTCATTTTGGAACTGACGGTTGGCGCGCTCGCGTCGATGAGGACTTCACTGCCGATAACGTTGCCCGTATCGCCGATGCCGTCGGCGAGTTGTGGCAAAAGACCAATCCGGGCAAAACGGTATATATAGGGTTCGACACCCGGCCCCTGGCGCGCGAGTTCGCTGAGCTTGCGGCGGGCGTGCTAGCGGCGCACGGGCTAGACGCCGTGCTCGCTTCGCGACCTGTCTCGACCCCTGCCCTTACGTGGGCGGCGGCTTATGACGGTGAGGCGTGCGGCGCGCTCATGGTGACGGGGTCCCATCATCCGCAGGGCTATCTGTGCCTCAAGATTCGCATGGGTGACGGCTCGACCGCCAACCAGGATGTCATCGAAGAGCTCGAAGAGACCATGGCTCCCGAGGCAATGGGGATCGAGGGGCAATATCGCACCGCGGATATCATTCCTGACTATATGCAGGCGGTGGCATCGTTTGTCGATGCCGAAGCCATCCGCGCCGCGCACCTGCGCGTGGTTGTCGATCCCATGGGCGGCGCAGCCCAGGGCTATCTAGCCGACTTGCTGCGCGAGCTTGGCGTTGAGGTGCACGAGATTCACGCCGGGCAGGCGTCTGACCAAGAAGATATCTGCCCCGACCCCGTTGAACCGTGGGTGGACGCTTGCGAGCGCACGGTTATCGAGGACGGAGCTTGCGCTGGCCTGGTGACCGACGGCGACGCCGACCGTATCGGCGCGGTTGACGAGCGCGGCAGATATATACATCCGCATCAGATCATGGCGCTCGTTTTGGGCGACTTGGTTCAATTTCGTAATTTGGAGGGGCGCGTCGTCGTCAATCTTTCATGCTCGACGCTCGTGCGTCGCATTGCCGAGGCGCTTGGCTGCCGCGTGACCGTCAAACCAGTCGGTTTCAAATATATAGCGGCGGAGATGAAGAAGGGCGGCGTCCTCATGGGCGGCGAAGAAGCCGGTGGTATCGGCATCGCCGCGCATATGCCCGAGCGCGATGGAATCCTCGCCTGTCTGATTCTGTGTGAGCTTATGGCAAAGACGGGCGCGCCTTTGGGCGTTCTGGTCGACCAACTCGAGGACAGTTTTGGTAAGACGAGTTACGGTCGACGCGATTTGCGCCTTGAGGCCGAAGATGCCGAAACGTTACGAACCCTGCTGCCGGGCGTAAACCCCAAGTCGATTTGTGGCAAGGTGCCGCAAAACGTTAGTCATATGGACGGCTTGCGTCTGTCATTCGAGGATGACACGTGGCTGCTGGTCCGTCCTAGCGGGACCGAACCAGTGGTGCGCGTCTACGCCGAGGGGTTCTCGGTGGAAGAACGTGATGAGTTGCTCGATGCTGGCTGTGCTTTAGCTAGGGGGACGTATCCGCTTTAACCATGAGACTGCCTTATATAAAGAGATGCTCGGCGAGCGGTAGTTAACGGCTGGCAAACGTTAGTCGGATCACAAGATGTGTAGGAAATGTGTACGCCCAGATTCCCGCCCACGGGGCCCCTCCGGTCTGGCAATATATCTCCTTGCCGCGCGGCCCGGTCGGACCGGATCAGCCGCAAAGCGTGCACCTTGAGAACCGGATACTGCGAGGATGGACAC
>CABURG010000024.1 GCA_902493835.1 uncultured Collinsella sp.
GGCGAGCCGCAGCTGATGCTCGACAGGGGCACATCCGTCATTTTTGTAATGAGCCGCGTAGTACTGCGCGATGCTGGCGTTCATCTCGCTGCCATTGCGATGGCGCTCAAACTGGCGTCTGCAGGTCTCGATGATCTTTGCTACCGACTTGGGTGCCGTCGCGGGAACAAGGGCGAGATAGCCCTCAAATAGCTCGTTGATGCTCAGGAGGCACAGCAGGTCGATCAGCGTCCTTATGGCTGCTCCCTCGGCAGAAAAATGCGCGGTCATGCGGTTATATCGGTTGCGGTCGACGATGGCCGCATGGGGTCTTGGAGTTTTCTGCCCTGTGGTCCCGGGCTTTTGCCGCGCCTGTGTATTGAGCTCGACGTTGCAGCGCTTGAGGCCGTCCAACGGAAGGAACAGTGCGGTGCGCAGGGTGTTCCGCTTGCTTTCGAGTTCATGACGCTCGTCGGGTTCCCATTCGAGCTTGAGTTTCGTGTCGAGCGCCGTAAGCATATGGGCTAGGCAGCCTACGGTAAGAACGTACGAATCGTTGTCGCGTTTTGGGGCATAGGGGTCTGTCAGCTTGCGAATGTCGGGGTCGCCCATGATTTTTGCGCAGCGCTTCAGCAGTTGAGGGTGGTCGGCCAAGATCGTCGCGAGCGGTAGCGACGCGTAGTTCTTGATGGTCGCGGCGGCAAAGGCGGCGTCATATTCGTTTGCATATGCTCGCTCAATGCGGGCATCCAGAATGCTTTTCTTATCGCCGTCTTCTGCGTGGTGGTTTGTCATAGCTTCTCCAATCGGTTGATGTTCGTGCTGTTTGTTGATGTGTTGGTTGTCGTGAGTGATGTGCTTGCCGTGGGTGATGTGCTGACGTTGGGGTGCTATGCGGTTTTCAATGAGCCCGTGAGGCAGTTGCTGCAGGGGCGGGATGGAACGGCCCATGCAAGGCGGAAGGCATCGTGCTCAAAATCGAGACAGCAATGCCCTGGGTGCCTCACATGTGGCAGTTACCTCATTAAGTTGTCATTGCGTTTGGGGTTGTACTTTGCCGATCTTCCTTCTCTTACACGCTGAAAACTGAAACTGAATATGCTCGATCTACTTAAAACCGCAACGGCGGTCTTTTATCAACTTATATGTCGGAACGCGTCTTTGCAAGTACTTTTTTGCGTTTGTTTCAAATGGGGTGGTTTTGCAACCGTCACGCGCCACGCTATGCGAACGTGCCCCTTTTCTGTTGTCGGTCGGATACGATGAGTCGCGTGACGTCGTCAGAGGTCGAATTCGACCGCTAACGACGTTGTGCAGCTCATCATTTCTGGTCGCAAACAGTAAAGGGGCATGAGGGTGTATTGAGGGGGGATGTCTTGCTGTCGGCATCCGCGTGCGGTGCCATTCGCTGTCTGTAAATATACGTTTACAGCTAATTTCATACCACTTGTCGGAATGCGGACGCTGTCCTTGTATGTCGGGCGTACATTGAACGTGGTTTTTCGCGTGAAACCACGAATCGGTTGTCAGTCCTGAACAAGGAGGCCCAGCATGACACTTGCCAAACCCATCAATAAATACATCGACTATATCGATGCCCCCGAGGACACGTTTGAGCAGTATGTCGAGAAGGCGTTAAAGTACAACTTTCGCTGCGTATTTGCGAACCTTCAGGAGTACGAGACGGGCCGCGCCATGCTCGAGGGCTCTGACATCATCCTTGCCGGCGCCATCGACTTTCCCCAGGGCACTATGACGCTTGAGGAGAAGCTTGCGAGGTTTGAGGAATACGCTGCGTGTGGCTTTACCGAGATTGACTACGTTTTGAATCAGGGGTCGATCGAGAACCGCGATTTTGATGCCATCGAGCGCGAGATGACTACCATTGCTGATTTTTGTCGCGCGCATGGCATCACTGACAAGGTAATCGTCGAGATGTGCAAGCTGGACGGCGACGACGCCGCCAAGCGCCGTGTATGCGAGATCGCGCTGGAGGCCAAGCCGGGATTCCTTAAGACATCGACCGGCAGAAGCTTTGGCGGTGCTAAGCTCGAGGACGTGCGGCTGATGCACGAGGTGCTCGGCGATGCCGTGGCAATCAAGGCGGCGGGCGGTATCCATAATTACGAAGAGGCTTGCGCATTCATCGAGGCCGGCGCCAGCGCGTTAGGTGCATCGGCGGGCATCGCGATCGTCGAGGGCGCACCGACGGATGAGCGTCGCTAGCAGACGTATTTGACCTGAGCGATAAAGCTTCACGACCACACGCTGTTCATGTTCGAGACAATATGACTTTTTGCCCGTTGTAAACGGAGTCGCGATGGGTGTTCTGTATGATGGCTCAGACAAGGTTGTTCAATGACAGGGAGGCATATATGGCAATCAAAGCCATCGCGATGGATATCGACGGTACGCTCACCAACGATCAGAAAGTGATTAGCCCGCGTACGCGCGAGAAGCTGCTCGCGGCGCAGGAGTCGGGCATTAAGCTCATTTTGGCTTCGGGCCGTCCCGCATGGGGGCTGCACGCCTTGGCGCAAGAGCTCGACCTTCAAAACCATGACGGTCTGCTGGTGGCCTTTAACGGCGCACACGTCGTCGATGCCCAGACCGACGAGGTGCTGTTCGATCAGGCTATGCCGGCTGACGAGCTGCACCGTCTGATTGATCACCTGCGTAATTTTGACGTGATCCCTATGATTTCGCTCGGTCGCGATTTGCATGTCGTGGATTCGTATCACTGCATGATCACGCTGCCTGACGGCTCGCAGAAAAACATCGTCAAATACGAGCGCGATGCGTGCGATCTTAAGATTCGCGAGGTGGAGAGCCTGCATGAGGTCGCTGATGCTTATCCCGTGGACAAGCTGCTGACGGCGGGCGATCCGGCCTACCTGCAGGCGCATTACGAGGAGATGTATGCGCCCTTTAAGCAGACGCTTTCGGGCATGTTTACGGCCGACTGGTACTTTGAGTACACGGCGCCCGGTATCGACAAGGCCCGCGCACTCAAGGGTGCCCTGCCTAAGCTCGGCATCAATGCCAGTGAGGTCGTATCGTTTGGCGACGGCCAGAACGACAAGTCCATGATTGAGTGGGCCGGCACCGGTGTTGCCATGGGCAACGCGGTTGACGAGGTTAAGGCCGTGGCCCAGATGGTGACCGCCAATAACAATGAAGACGGTATTGCGGTGGCGCTGGATAAACTGCTGGGTTAGAATCGCCGATTAATGCATGGCTCGGGCGCCTGCTTGCGGGCGTCCTTTTGTTAGGGAGGGTGCCGTGTCCGCATTTCCGTTCGACGCCGTTATCTTTGACATGGACGGCGTCATTGTCGATACCGAGTATTACTACTTGGGCGAGACTGCCGCGTTTGCCAAGGAGCTTGGACTTAATCTGACTCAAGAGGAGTTGAATGGGCAGGTCGGTACCTCGCATCAGTTCTTCCTGCATATGCTGGTCGATTGGTTTGAGCGCGCCGGTAAGGGACACTTCACTGGCGAGGAGGCGTTGGCCCGTTGGGACGAGTGGGCGCATAAGCGTCCGCGTGACTATCAGGCTTTGATTAACCCAGGCGCCGTGGATACGATTCGAGAGCTGCCGCGCCGTGGCGTTCGCGTGGCGCTTGCCAGCTCGTCTCCCATGGTTAGCATCGAGGAAGTGCTCAACGCATGCGGGCTGTCTGATGCCTTTGAGTATGTGGTGAGCGGCGAGCAGTTTAAGGAGAGCAAACCCGAGCCCGACATCTACCTGCATGCGCTGGACCTGCTGGGGCTGCCCGCGAATCGTTGCTGCTGCGTTGAGGATTCCGTTCCGGGCATTACCGCGGGTAAGCGAGCCGGCCTGACGGTCATTGCCAAGCGCGAGGAACGCTTTGGCTTTAGCCAGGATGCCGCGGACAAGATTATCGACCAGCTGCCGGAGCTGCTCACGCTTTCTTAGGAGCGCGGTAGTTGCGCGTTTTTCGGGTCAGATGAGTAAATACCCGACATTTTGGTGCGGCAGCAAGCATACTTTATGCTAATGCGGGCTTAAGGGCTTGTTGAATGCCCTTGAGCCCGCTTTTGACTTAATTGTGCTGGGAGAGGGTATATGCCACCGACTGAAGGGCTAACTGACGGTAAAGCAGCGATACCGCTGTACCAACAGGTCATTGATATCATTAAAAACGAAATCAACTCCGGCGCCTACAAGGCAGGCGCGCGGATACCCAACGAATTCGAATTGGCTGAGAGCTATAAAGTTGGCCGCGTTACCGTGCGACGCGCTATTGAGGAGCTCGTCCAGCAGGGCTATCTAACGAAGCGACAGGGGAAAGGCACGTTCGTCAATGCCCCCAAGCTCAAGCGCAAGATTCGCCAGAAGGATGACGTCCAGAGTTTTTCGGACGCATGCCGCGTTAACGGAATGGAACCGGGGGCGTGTGTCATTTCGAGAAAGATACTGCCGGCGGATTCTACCGAAGCACAGTTCTTTGGTGTTCCCGTTGGAACTGACTTGATTTGCGTCGAGCGTGTGCGTACTGCCGATGGCGTCCCCGTCATGCTTGAGAACAACATATACGTTTACGAGGACAACGCCTATCTATCAACGGCGCCTCTATCTAACCAATCCATTTTTGAGTTCGTGCGCAACCAGACTGGCCGCATGCCCGCGTTTACCGACCCGTGCACGCTCGAGATCGCGTGCGCATCGCCCGAGGTCGCTCGGTTGCTGGCGGTTCCCGTTGGCGAACCCTTGTTTTATATGGAAGCCTTCTTTTTCGATGAGCAACGGCGGCCGTTTATCATCGGTCGTCAGCGGATCGTTGGGTCTCGCTACGTTTTTGACATCTAGGACATTGCGAATGGAAACGCCCGGTGGATCATCTCACCGGGCGCTTCCATACCGTTCACGGCGCGAACGCGACCGTTCAACCGCGTTGCGGCAATCAGTTTGAAATTATCTTGATGACGGGAAAGCTGCTGGTAATCTATAGAACGTCATAGAACGTTTGCCTTATGCAAGCGTTGAAGCGAGATGCGATGCAGTCTCGAGTTCTTTGGAGGTATCTATGTCAGATACGAAGGCGAAGAAGACAAACAGACGTTTTAAGTTCAAATTACCGCATGTCTATACGATCATGTTCTTGCTGATCGTTGTCTTTGCGGTCCTGACTTGGATCGTTCCCTCGGGTCAGTATCAGCGCAAGACGATTTCGACAGCGGCGGGCGAGCGCGAAGTCGCCGTTGCTGGAACCTATGAACAGGTCGATAAGAACTACACCGATTCCGAGACCGGCGAGACCATCAATCTGGGTCAGGATATCTTCGCGGTCCTGCAAGCGCCCACTAAGGGCATCCAGGAGGCTGCCGACGTCGTTGCGTTCGTCTTATTGATTGGCGGATCGTTCGCAATCATCACCAAGACCAACGCTTTGAATGCCGGCATGAGCCGTGTGATTAAAAAGCTCAAGAACAAGGACATCCTCATCATTCCCATTACGATGACGTTGCTGTCCATTTGCGGCACTACGTTTGGCATGTCTGAGGAAGCCCTGCCGTTCTATGCCATCTTCATTCCCATCATGATGGGTATCGGTTATGACTCGATGACGGCATTCATCATCTGCTTCCTTGGTCCTAACCTGGGATATTGTGCTTCGACCATCGACCCGTTTAATGTTTTGATCGCCCAGGGCATCATTGGCATCGAGGGCAATCCTCAGCTGTGGCTGCGCGCCGTTTCTTGGGTCATCTTTACTGCCGTCGGTATCGCATGGGCCATGCGCTACGCTATGCGCGTCAAGAAAAACCCCGAGTCGTCCATTACGTACGAGGACGACAAGCTCAAGCGTGTTGAGTTTTCCGTGACCGATGCCTCCATCGAGGAAGAGTTCACTACCCGTCGGAAGCTCGTACTTATCGATTTTGCCTGCGGTATGGGCATTATCGTTTGGGGTCTTGTTACCCAGGGCTGGTACATGAATGAGATTTCCGCCGTGTTCCTTGGCATGGGCTTGCTTGCCGGTATCCTGGGCGGTCTTGACCAGCAGACGATCGCTGAGGAGTTCGTTAAGGGTCTCGCCGACTTTGCGTACGCTGCCATCGTTATCGGTATCGCTCGCGGTATTCTGGTCATCGCCGAGGGTGGCATGATCATCGACACCATCCTCCAGGCGCTCGCTACTGCGCTCGCCGGTGCGCCCGCTGCCGTCTACACCACGTTTATGTATATCGTCCTTGGCCTGCTCTCTTTGCTGGTTCCCTCGAGTTCTGGCCTGGCGGCGCTCACCATGCCCGTTATGGGCCCCCTGACCGAGCTCATGGGCCTCAATCCCGAGGCGGCCGTCACCGCGCTCCAGTTTGCCAACCAGACCATCAACACCATCAGCCCCGTGGCGGGCATGACGGTCGCCGGTCTTGCCGTGGCTAGGATTTCGTTTGGCCAATGGTGGAAGACCATTTGGAAGTTCTTCATTTTCATGGTCGTCTTTGGCCTGATCGTAACGGCAATCTCTGGCATGCTTCCGGTGTAGGTGGTTGTGATGTCTGATCGTTTGACGGTCCTGACGTCTAAGAGCGTCTTTACCGGTACGGGGGACCTGCCGTTTGAAGGTTTCGTAGCGGTCCGTGGCAATCGAATTGAGGCTGTTGGCACCAAGTGTGAGGTAGCTTCGTATTTGACCCAGGCGGACGAGGTGGTTGACCTGGGCGACCGCACCGTCATGCCTGGCCTGATCGATGTACATACCTTCTATACAGGCTGGGCGCTGCGGACGTTGGGGTCTGATCTGTCCGGCATCGCTGATGCCAAAGAGGCCGTGTCGCTCTTGCGTGCATGGAAAGAAGATCATCCGGATTGCGCGGCGGCTTTTGGCCACAACCTACCCGAAACGTTGGCATCGGATGCCGAGAACGCAAATACAGCAGCTGTGTTTGACGATTGTTTTGGCGATATCCCCGTCGTCTGCTTTACATCGGGTGCGGAGACCTGCGTTCTCAATGCTGCCGCCAGTGCGCGATACGGCTTTACACCCCAGGCGTGCTATGCCGAGAAGATCTGGCGCATGATGAGCGATTTCCTCGCGCTGCCCGAGGTGCGTGCCGGGTATTCGGACTACATGAGCATGCTTAACGAGCGCGGCGTTACCGCCATCAAGGAAATGGCGTTTGATGACTACTACGGCTTTGCCGACGAAATGGCTCGCCGTGAGGAATCTGGTGAGCTGACGGTTCGCGTCTCTATGATGTCGCAGCCGGTGGGCGCCGGTGCAAATCTGGCATATGCCCGCGAGGCGCGAGAGCGCTTCCGGGGACCGTTCGTTCGTTTTTCTGGCTTCAACCGTATGACCGATCGCGGCGTATGGGCGGGGCTTGCCGAGATGATAGACCCCTATGAGGACTCGGCCGATGCGGGCGCTGCCGGCAAGACGGTCGTCGAGGAGCCAGAGTGGGATCTGATTGAGAACGAGCTGCGTGCAATTGATGCTGACGACTTCCGATATTCCTTGCATTGCCAGGGCGATGGCGCCGTTCGTCGCACCGTGGCGCTCTATGCCTCGCTGCCTCGAGACGAGCATGGACGGATGCTTCGCCGCCATGCGATTACCGATCTCGAGAACTCTGACCCGACCGATCTTGTCGAGTTTGGCAAGTTAGGTGGAATTTGCGAGGTCTATCCGCAGATTCTGACGCTGGACCGGCGCGAGGATTGCCTGTCGATGATGCGTCGACAAATTGGCGAGACGCGACTTTTGCACAGCTGGAATCGCCGCGGCATGGAAGATTCCGGATGCACAGTGTGCTGCGGCACGGATCTGCCGCTGCTTATTCCGAGCCTGGGCGAGTCAATCTACAGCGCGTGCGGCGGACTCTTCGCCGACGGACTGCCCGTGAATGAGGTCAACACGCTGACGCTTGTCGAGCTCTTGCGCGCTTGGACTGCCGGGGGCGCGTACGACCTGATGCGCGAAGACGAGCTGGGTACGCTCGAGGTTGGCAAGCTTGCCGATATCTGCGTGCTCGATCGGGATGTGTTCGACCTCGATTATCGCGACGCACGCGATCTTGCGGTTGACATGACGATGTCGGACGGACAAATCGTGTTCGATCGAAATAAGGAGGCATAAGATGTCTGAATCCAAACCGACGCTGCACCGCGAACAGATTGCGGGCATGAATATCCACTACATCATGTGGTCGCTCGATTACTTCCTTGATGTGCAGCAGCGTTTGGGCTTTGAGTCCATTGAGCTGTGGTGTGCGGAGCCGCATGTGACGCTCGACCACACGGGCTACTTTGAAGCTGAGGTCCTGGCGAAAAAGGCTGCAGACCGTGGGCTTAGGTATCGTACTCTGTGTCCCGAGAATGTTGTCTATCCTTGGCAGTACTGCGCACGCAAACCGCTGCATGAACAGCGCAGCTTGGCGTACTTTAAGCACGGCATTGAGCTTGCCGAGGTACTTGGGTGCGACCGCATGTCCATCAACTCGGGCTGGGGCGACTGGGACGAGGACCGCGAGGAAGCCTGGAAGCGCAGCCGCGAGCACTTGTCCATTCTGGCGGAGTATGCCGGCGAGCACGGTCTGGTGCTTACGATGGAAAGCCTGCGTCCCGAGGAGAGCAACCTTGTGACGACGGTTTCCGATGCGAAGCGCATGATTGACGAGGTCGCGAGCCCGTACTTACAGCCCATGGTTGATACAACCGCGATGGGCGTTGCAGGCGAGACGCTCGAGGACTGGTTTGCCGCCTTTGGTGATGGGGCAATTCACGAGATGCACTTTATCGACGGTGACCCGTATGGCCATCTGGTGTGGGGCGATGGCAAGCACGATATGGACGCCTTCGTCGCCACGCTCAACGCCCATGGTTTCGACGGCATGCTGGGCCAGGAAATCACGGACGGTCGTTACTACGATGATCCGGCGGCGGCAGATGCCAAGAACATGGCCGCATTCGAGAAATATCTGATTGACTAAAACAACTATCGGCCACGCAGCCAACGTCATTGATTGCGGCCAAACAAGAAAGGAACTGGATATGAACGCACACGATCTGATCAAAGAGGCAATTGCCGAGAAGGGCAAGTTCGACAGCGTCTACTGGATTGCTTGCGGTGGCTCCATGATCGATTTGATCCCGGCTCATGAGCTTCTGCAGCGCGAGGCAACCACCTTCACTTCGTATATCTATACGGCTCGCGAGTTCGATATCATGCGTCCGCGTCGTCTGGGCGAGAAGTCCCTGGTCATCGCTTGTAGCCACAGTGGCAACACCCCCGAGGTCGTCGAGGGCTGCGAGATTGCCCTTGCTGCCGGCGCTACGGTGATCGCCCAGACCGACAACGCTGGATCCAAGATTGACTCCGGCAAGTGGACCACGTGGGTCTACCCGTGGGGCGAGGGCGTGCCGCAGGCCGAGGTCCCCGCTGGCATTTCGCTGTCGCTTGCGGCCGAGCTGCTCGATCAGCAGGAGGGCTACGCCGATCTTGCCGATATGTATGCCGGTATCGCCGAGATGGATAAGATTCTTCCCCCGGCACGCGAGAAGGTAAATGCCGAGCTGGGCGATCGTTTTGCCAAGCTTTGCCAGGAGCACGAGTTCTTCTACATTCTGGGCAGCGGTCCCAACTTTAGCCAGACCTACGGTTTCGCTATCTGCTCTCTTATGGAGATGCAGTGGCAGCACTGCAGCTACATCCACTCTGCCGAGTACTTCCATGGCCCCTTCGAGGCTACTCAGGATGGCGTTTTTTACTTCCTGCAGATGGGCTCCAGCGAGTGCCGTGCCATGGACGAGCGCGCCCTGGCGTTCCTTAAGACGCATACCGATACGCTGATGGTGCTCGATGCCAAGGAGTACGGTATGGAAGCCGTGCCGGCGAGCGTCCGTGCCTATCTGGACCCGGTGCTGTTCTACGCCATGAACTGCGAGCTGCGTGCTGCACGCGGCAAGGTGTTTGATCACGATCCCGATTTCCGTCGCTATATGGGTGTTGTCGAGTACTAGAAGGGACAAAGGCCATGGCATTTAACGTTAACGCGCTCGGATTTGGCGACAACGTCGTCGATCGCTACGAGCATATCCACACCATGTATCCCGGCGGCAATGCGGTGAACTTCGCTGTTTATGCTAAGAAATGCGGTGCCGCACGCTCCGCATACATGGGCATTTTTGGCAATGACGCCGCTGCCGAGCATGTCATTGCAAGCCTCGAGGATGAAGGTATCGAGCTTGACAAGTGCGAGCAGATGATTGGCGAGAACGGAGCGGCTCGCGTGACCGTCGTCGACGGTGACCGTGTCTTCCTCGGCTCCAACGAGGGCGGTATCCGTGGCGATGCGCGCTATGTCCTCAATCGCTTTGACCTTGCGTACATGAAGCAGTTCGATGTGGTTCATTCGGGCAACTATTGCTTTACCGAGCGCGAGCTGCCCAAGTTGAAGGCTGCGGGCGTCACGGTCTCTTTTGACTTTTCGGACGACTCCACCGACGAGTACTACGAGCAGATTGCGCCCTACGTCGATTTCGCTTTCTTTAGTGCGGCGGATGCTGCGAGTGAGGACGAGATTCGCGAGCGTCTGGCATGGGTGAAGGGCCTGGGTCCGCGTTTTGTGTCGGCTACGGCGGGCGCCGAGGGCTGCATTGCTTACGACGGCGAGCGTTATTACCGCCAGCTGGCTAAACCGGTAACGGACATGAAGGACACCATGGGGGCGGGCGACTCGTTCCTCACCTCGTTTTTGATGTGCTATCTCGATTCCGCCAAGCGTGGTGAGGATGGCGCCGAGGCCATCGAGCGCGCGCTCGACTTTGCTGCCGGGTTTGCCTCGACCGTGTGCGGCATGGAAGGTTCTTGGGGCCACGGAGCACCAATCGTCGAATAGCTTAAGAAAGCGTACGGCGGTCTGGCTATGAGGCCTTGGACAGCCGATGCAAAACAATAAGCGAAACGCGAAAAGGGGGCTCGCCATGTGGCGGGTCCCCTTTTGAACATTGGAGAAGACCATGGGTATTAAAGCGTGTGCGGCTGGTTTTTGCTGCGCGGACGTCTATCAAAACATCGGCGTGTTCTATCCGACTGGTAATGGCATTGACTGGGGTATCCATCTTGCACGAATGGGCGTTTCGGTATCCGCCGTGTCGGTTGTCGGCAAGGACGAGTACGGAGACAAGATGAGAGAGGCGCTGGCCGCTGAGGGGTTCGATATCTCACATCTGCGGGTGGAAGATGGCGACACCTCGGTGATGCTCATGGCATTGAAAGACGGCGTCGATCGCGTGCATCTCGAGGCAATCGATGGCGTAATGGAGACATATCGACCGAATGAAGACGACCGGGCGTTTATCCTAGAGCATGACATCATTCATACCGACCTGTTTGGCAATTGTTTGGACCTCCTGCCCGAATGGCATGATGCGGGCAAGACGGTGGTTATGGACTTCTCGGTGTTCAGCCAGGATCCCGAATATGCATGCGAGGCTCATTTTCCTTACGTAGACTATGCGTTCATGTCGTTTGAAGAGGACACTCCGGAGCTGCGGGACTGGGTACGCCACGTGCAGGAATTGGGACCGCGCGTTGCGGTTGCCACGCTTGGCGAGAAGGGGAGCATTGCCTATGACGGTGAGCGCTTCTATGAGTGCGGGATCGTACCGGCGGAGAAGGTCGTTAATACCGTGGGTGCCGGCGACTCGTATATTGCCGGGTTTACCAAGGGCGTGATCGATGGCCTTGATATTCCGGCGTGTATGAAGGCGGGCGCTGAGCTGTCGTCCCGAGTGATTGGTTCGTTTGAGCCGTACTAGGGTCAAATGCCTGGAAAGGAGTACGAAATGGTTATCGACATGTTGGTCCATCCTATGCTCTACGGCGAGATCTGTACGCCGGGTGATGAGCCTGATGGATTCGGTTTTTGGTCACGAGAATTTGGTATGGGGCATATGGGCCCCATGGATTGGGATGAGCTTCAAGTCGAGATGGACGTCTGTGACGTGCAGAAGAGCGTGCTCATGCCGCTCGATGTAACCACGGCATGCGGAGGGCACTTTGGCACCAATGACCAGATTGCCATGCTGGTTGCCGCGCATCCCGATCGTCTGTGGGGATTTGCGAGCGTAGACCCGCAGGTGAGCGGTGCCGCAGACGAACTGGAGCGCGCCTTTACCGAGTTGGGGGCAAAGGGGCTTTGCCTGCATCCTGCAAAGCAGGGTTTTGCCCCCGATGATGCTGTGGCCGAGCCGCTTTACGAACTGTGCGAGCGCTATAACAAGCCGGTGGTTTTCCATGCCGGTATGTCTTGGGAGCCTGGCGCAGAGCTCTCGCGCAGTAACCCGCTTGCATTTGAGCACACAATCGCAACGCATCCAAATGTGCGCTTTAGTTTGACCCACTTTGGCTGGCCCTGGGTGCGCGAGACCGTGGCGATGCTGCTCAAGTATCCCAACTGCTACACGGACACCTCTATCACTTACATCGATTCGCCCGAGGAGATGATGCAGCGTCTTTTCACGGTCGATATGGGGCCGCTGTGGTATGAGCGCGCGCTATCGCATCAAGTGATGTTCGCCAGCAATACGCCGCGTTTCCGTGCATTCAAACTCAAGCGGGCGCTCGATACCGTGTCCATGCGCGATGATGCGCGAGAAAGGCTCTACTGGGGTAATGCCCTGCGTTTTCTTGAAGGGGATGAGTGAACATGGTGACGCTCGAGACATTGAGCTATCTATCGACTGCTCCGGACCGGTTCATCGATATTACCGAGGACGTGCACGCCGCCATCGAACGCAGTTCGGTGACGAATGGCTTGGCAGCAATTATTTTGTCGCATACGACCTGTGGAATCGTGGTAAACGAGGGACTGCCCTGCGTGGAGACGGATCTTATGGAGACGCTTGATCGCATCGCCCCGCTCGATGCCCCCTATGCGCATGCACACTTCCTGCCGAGCTATGGAGCCACCGGCAACAACTCCTGTGGGCATATCAAGAGCATGATTTGTGGAAACAGTTGCTTCTTTCCCGTCCAAGATGGCCACATCGTGTGCGGAAGTGCCCAGAACATCTATCTTGCGGAGTTTGACGGTCCGCAGAAGCGAAAAGTGTACGTCGAGGTGCTGGGGGAGTAACGTCCCTGCGATAACCCTATGAAGGAGCACGTTATGTCGTTTCTAACCTCGATGTTCAAGACCGAAAAGCCGGTTATCGGAATGCTGCACCTGCGTCCTCTGCCGGGCGATCCGCTGTATTACCCGGGCGGAAGCGTGCCGCAGGTCGTGGAAGCCGCCAAGCGCGATCTCGAGGCGTTGCAGCAGGGCGGTGTCGATGGCATTTTGATTACCAATGAGCTCTCGATGCCCTATGAGCAGCACGTTTCTCCCTCAACCCTTGCATCGATGGGCTATGTAATCGGGGCTCTATCCCATGATCTGTCGACCCCTTGGGGAGCTGAGGCTATTTACGATGGTGATGCCACAATCGAGCTGTGCGCTGCCGTCGACGCGCAGTTCACACGCTGCAATTTTTGCGGTGCCTGGGCCGGTGATCTTGGGCTGATTAACCGAGATTTCGCTCACACCATGCGTCGCAAGGCGGCGCTGCGCTTGGACGACCTCAAGCTTTTTCACTTCATCACGAGCGAGGGGGAGGTTTATCTCAACGACCGCACGACTGCGGACATTGCCGATTCACTTCTCTTTAATTGCCTTCCGGATGCAATGGTCATCGGCGGTTCGGCTGCCGGTCGTGGCGCTTCGGGCGAGCTTGCCGATGAAGTCCGCGAGCGTGTTGGCGAAGTACCCGTGGTATGTGGCACCGGTTGTCGCGAAAATACCGTGGCTGACGTATTTGCTCACTACGATGGCGCGTTTGTCGGCACCTGCTTAAAGCGCGACGGAAAGCTGGATGCCCCGGTTGATGTTGAGCGGGTAGCTCGTTTTATGGCTGCCGCTCGTACGGCGCGAGGGGAGTAGGCACCTATGGCGCTCTATCTGGGTATTGATATTGGGACAAGCGCCTCTAAAGGCGTTTTAATCGATGATCGATGCAACATCGTTTGCCAAGCCTCTTGTGGACATGAGACGGACAACCCGTGTGACGGATGGTACCAGCATGATGCGGAGGCAGTTTGGTGGGGCGATTTTTGCCGCTTGTCGCGCGAGCTGGTGGCGCGATCGGGGGTTAACGCGGCACAGATCGGATGCGTGGGCCTTTCCGCATTGGGTTGCGACTGTGTGCCGGTCGATACCGAGTGCAACGCGCTGGCGCCCGCGATTTTGTATGGAGTCGATGCACGTTCGAAGCCGCAGATTGACGAGCTTCTTTCCGAATATGGGTCAGATCGCGCACGCGAGCTTTTCGGGCACGATCCCTGTTCGTCAGATATTGCTCCCAAGATCTTGTGGTTTAAGGAGAATATGCCCGAGGTGCACGAACGTGCCGCGAAGTTCCTGACGGCGTCATCGTTTCTATGCGCAAAGTTGACGGGGCGTTTTACGGTGGACCGTTATTTGGCGGAGGATTTTCTTCCCCTATACGACCGCTACACCTGGAAGGTTGATGCTCGGGAATGTGCTCGTTTCTGCCGGCCTGACCAGATGGCGGAGGTAATGTCGGCTACCGATATTGCCGGGGTGATTACGCGGTGTGCGGCTGAGGCGACGGGGCTCGCGGCAGGGACACCTGTCTTAGTGGGAACGGGCGACTCTGGTGCCGAGGCCATTTCGACGGGTGTATTCCGTCCCGGCGATATGATGGTTCAGTTGGGGAGTACGGCGTATTTCATCTACCTAGCTGATCATATGATCGATGATGCCCGCCTGTGGCCGGGGACGTTTATCATTCCCGGAACTTACGGGATCTGCGCGGGGACCAATACGGCGGGCGCACTCACATCGTGGCTGCGCCAAGAGCTGTATCGCGACGCCGTAGAGGCCGAGGGCCACGGTGGTCCCGATGCCTATTCGGTTATGGCGCATGATGCCGCCGATGTGGCGCCGGGTGCCGATGGGCTCCTGTGTCTGCCGTACTTTGCGGGGGAGCGTACTCCGCTCAACGATCCCGAGGCGCGTGGCGTCTTCTTTGGCCTGACCGGAAGGCATACGCGAGCCCATATGGTTCGCGCCGCCTTGGAAGGCGTCGCGTATACCGTTGCATCCCATGTCGACATTATCGAGCGAGAGCATGGACTGCCAATTGGGCGCATTATGCTTGTCGGAGGTGGAACCAAGAATCCAGTTTGGATGCAGGCTATCGCCGACGTATGCGGGCGCGAGGTCTCGGTTGCCAAGGTTACGGTGGGCGCATGCTTCGGTGATGCCATCATGGCAGCTCTCGCAGGTGGTGCCTATGCATCATGGGATGAGCTCGCCCGAGTCCTTGGCGTTGCGCAAACAATCGCGCCCGATATGGCTGCCCACGAGTTATATGTGTCGCGCCGTCATATCTTCGACGAATTGTATGCACGCAACCGTGATCTCATGCACGAATTGGTGTAATGCTGCCGAATTGTACTGCCTACCAATAGGGACTGCGTTGTGCGATTCGCATGTCCCTTGGCATGTTTGCCCACAGGGGCTAGCGAAGGTCAAAAACAGAGTGCGCATTTGTTAAAACTGCCGACTCGATGCGCTTTGCGTCACAATTTTTGAGCGAGGCGATGCGTTCTGAGGTCCTTGTGAGCGATTTGATGAGCGACTGCGCGCTTGTTTCTGTGTTTGCCTCCGCTGGTGCATCGGTCTCGAGCAGTAAACGATCGAGTGGAATCTGTCGTGCGTATTCGCGTCCTCGTTTAGACGCGAGCATGCGTTCGTTGACGGAAAAATAACAGTCCGCATCACGCGCGCGGACGAGCTCGTCCGAAGTGCCGCTAAACCAGTGGAAGATGATAACGGGGGAGTCGGGGTTTGGGATGAGTAGTCCATGCGATTCGAGGACGTCCAGTACGGCTCCTGCCGAACGAACGGCGTGAATTGATATCACGCGCCCGGTAAGAGGATGCTGCACGAGTGTATCGCAGAGCCGGTCAAATGCCTGTATTTGTAGCGGCTCACTTCCGGCAAAGCGTGCGGAAAAGTCGAGTCCCACCTCGCCGATGTAGCGCTCTTGGGCAGCAACTTCGCAAAGCAGATCGACTTCGGCAGGACCGCAGCGGCCGTCGGCGAGCCACCAGGGGTGGAGCCCAACGCCAGCGATGATGCCTGGTAGGCGACGGGCGCGCTCGTTTGCGGCCGAAAAGTCGCGTGGGTCGACCCCGCAGTCAAAGAGCCCCAGACCCGACGCCGCCGACTCACTGGCTGCAGCATCGGGGCCGAGCATCAAATCAAGATGACAATGCGTGTCAAAGAATTGCGGTTCCATCGCAGGACATCCTGCTAGTCCAGGCGTTGGCCGTCGGCGCGTACGCGCTCGGTGCCGCGCCCGCTGATCTGGCGGATAACCTCGCCGGCAATCATCTGACCCATGATGGGCGGCATAAAGCTGGCGGTACCCAACTCGGTACGCTCGTGGATGTTGGACGGGTCGCGGGGTTGGGTCTTAACCGATTCCTCGCAGCTAAACAGCAC